>JANWXV010000186.1 GCA_025057405.1 Candidatus Bipolaricaulota bacterium
GGGCCAAGCCAAATTGGGCCTAGAGTTTACGGGGGGAACGGCGCTGACACTGGAGCTGACCCCTCCGGTAGCGATTGACGCGGCGCGCGCGGCGCTGGCGCGCGGTGGCTTCGGCGACGCGCAGCTGCAAGACATCCGCGGGACGAATCAGTTGGCGATCCGTACTAAGACCGTCCGAGGCGCTGAAGAAGAGGCCCAAGAGCAGCTCTTGCAACTCTTGCGCCGGGAGTTTCCCGACAGAACGATCACAATAGCAAGCTCGGACTTCATCAGCGCTACGGTGGGGCGCGAGCTGAGAGACAAAGCGATCTGGGCGGTGCTCTTCGCTACGCTGGGTCTGTTGGTCTATATCGCGTTTCGCTTTGATTTTAAATTTGGCGTGGCCGCCGCGATCACGACCTTTCACGACGTTTTAGTCGTCTTGGGGATCGTCTGGCTGACGGGCATGGAGATCACGCTCTTGGTGATCACGGCGCTCTTGACGCTGGCGGGGTATTCGCTCACGGACACGGTCGTGATCTTCGACCGGGTCCGCGAGAACCTGCGCAAGCACCAGCGCGAACCGTTGATGAAGATCATCAACGATTCGATCAACCAAGTGCTGAGCCGGACGCTCTTGACGTCGCTGACGACGCTCTTAGCGGTCGTGGCGCTCTATCTATTGGGGGGGCCGGTCTTGCGGGATTTCTCGTTTGTGCTGATCTTGGGGGTCATCTTTGGGACGTACTCGTCTATTTATATTGCGTGTCCGTTGTTGCTGTTGGGGCGTCGGCGGGGGCTGACGGCCCACGTGAAGCAGTGAGGGCAACCACAGAACGATAACGTCATCTACGCCGCGCTCGTAGTCATAGCTTTTTAGGCTTTTGTAGCTCGCAGTGCGTAGCCGTTCTCCTCAATGAAGGTGTGCATTGCTTCCCATGCTGTGCGCTTATTGCCATCTACGAAAGGATGGTTGAGCACGAGCGAGTGGCCCAACACTGCTGCTTTACTGAAAAGATCCGCATAGAGGTCTTTCCCCCCAAAGGTAGCTTGGGGGCGTTGCACAGCAGAATCGAGCAGTCCCCACTCGCGGATGCCTTTGGCTCCTCCGCTCCTCTCTAGAATCCGCTCGTGGATGAGCAGTACTTCATCCGTGGCTAGATATCTCACAGCTGAGCTAAGCGTTCCAGCGCTTCCTTGTCCTCTTCTAGACGGGCATCCAGCCGCTTGAGGAACTCCAGACGCTCTTGGTCGGCTTTGAGCTTTTCAAGTAACAAATCAATGGCCTGACGCATCAGCTCAGCCTGAGGGATCTTGGTCTCCTTGGAGAGCCTGCGGAGTTCCTTCACTTGGCGCTCCTCCAGTTTCGTTGCATAAGTCTTGAGCATAACGCGATCACCAACCTAGTATAGCTCTTGAAACTAGCATTTAAAAGCCTTGTCTAGCTATGACTTGTCGAAAAGTTCGAAACCCGCGTTGCCGATCCTTGACAAAGATAGAGTGCTTCTGATAAAGTACTCGAAGATATGCGAGTGCTCGTCACCGGCGCGACGGGATTTATCGGGAAGCGTTTGTGCGCGCGCTTGAGCGAGAGCGGCCATACGCTCGTGGCGCTCTCGCGCGATCCCGCCCGAGCGCGCCAGAAGATCCCCGCGCTCACGAGCGCATTCGCGTGGAAGCCTACCGATGGCCCTCCCCCCATCGAAGCCCTTTCTAATATCGAAGCGATCGTTCACTTGGCTGGGGAGAGCGTCGCCGGACGATGGAACAGCGCCAAGCGCACGGCGATCCGCACAAGCCGCGTCTTGGG
>JANWXV010000187.1 GCA_025057405.1 Candidatus Bipolaricaulota bacterium
CCGTCGTAGGGAGGTGGCCCGCGTATGAAGTATCTTTACTATCCCGGCTGCTCGCTCAAGGGAACCAATCGCGCCTATGAAGAATCGGTGCTGGCGGCGTTTCAGGCGCTCGAGATAGAAGTCGAAGAATTAGAAGACTGGAACTGCTGCGGCGCGACGGCCTATATGACCGTAGATGAGATGAAATCGTTTGCGCTCGCGGCCCGCAATCTCGCGCTCGCCGAGCGCCAAGGCCAAGACCGCCCAACGCTCATGGCTCCGTGCAGCGGGTGTTATCTGGTGCTCTCCAAGACCCAACACTACTTAGAAGAGTACTCCGAAGTAAGCCGCACGATTGACGGCGCTCTGCAAGCCGCACAATTGAGCTATGCCCGCAAGGTGCATGTGCGCCATCCCTTGGATATTCTCATCCACGAGATTGGCCTTCAAAAGATTGCCCAGCGCGTGCGCCAGCCCCTGAAAGGGCTGAAGGTCGCGTGCTACTATGGCTGTCAAATCGTGCGTCCTTATGCAGCCTTTGACGATCAAGTCAATCCCACGACGATGGATCAGTTGATGAGGGTGCTGGGAGCTGAGACGGTGGAGTGGCCCTTGAAGACGCGCTGCTGCGGCGGCAGCTTGATGGGCACGCTCCCCGAAGTCGGCGTGCCGCTCAGCTATATTTTGGTCAAAGAAGCGCTCAAGCGCGGCGCGGACGTCGTCGCAACGGCCTGCCCCCTCTGTCAGTTCAATCTCGAGTGCTACCAAGACAAGATGAGCCAACAGTTCAACGAGCGCATCGAGATCCCCATTCTCTATTTCACGCAACTGTTGGGGCTGGCGTTGGGGATGTCGGAGCGCCGGCTTGGACTGCATCGGCTCCTCGTTCCCTTCCATCTTCCCGCGGCCAGAGGAGGTGCCCATGCCCACGCCTAAGACCAACGGCGCGCCCAAGATCGGCGTCTATGTCTGTCACTGCGGTGTCAACATCGCGGCCAAAGTCCGCATCTCTGAGGTCGTCGAATTCGCTCAGAATTTGCCGTTCGTCACTGTTGCGCGCGAGTACAAGTTCATGTGTTCTGACCCTGGGCAAGAGCTGATTCAGCAAGACCTGCGCGCGGGCAAGATCAACAGAGTCGTCGTGGCCTCGTGCTCGCCGTTGATGCACGAGATGACGTTTCGGCGCGCAACGGCAGAAGGCGGCCAAAACCCGTTCTTCTTTCAGATGGCTAACATCCGCGAGCACGTAAGCTGGGTGACCGCCGATGGGCACCAAGCGACCGAGAAAGCCAAAGCGCTCATCGCCGCAGCGGTGCGCCGCGTGGCGTTCCACGAGCCATTAGAGAAGAAGCGCGTGCCCGTGCACCCGCACGTCTTGGTTGTTGGGGGCGGGATCGCAGGCATTGAAGCCGCGCTCAAGATCGCCGAAGCGGGGAAGAAAGTTTACTTAGTTGAGCGCGAGCCAACGATCGGTGGGCACATGGCACAGTTCGATAAATGCTTCCCTACGCTCGATTGCGCTGCGTGCATTCTCACCCCCAAGATGACCCAAGTCCGCGCTCACTCCAATATCGAGCTGCTGACGTACTCTGAAGTCGAGTCCGTCGAGCCGTATGATCTGAGAAACTTCAAAGTGAAGATTCGCCGCAAAGCACGTTACGTTAACGAAGATGCGTGCACGGGATGTGCCCTCTGCGCCGATCTCTGCCCCGTCGAAGTCCCGTCGGAGTTTGACGAGGGGCTGGGGATGCGCAAAGCTATATACAGACCGTTCCCGCAAGCCGTGCCCAATGTGTTCACGATCTCCCG
>JANWXV010000188.1 GCA_025057405.1 Candidatus Bipolaricaulota bacterium
GCCGCCGGGCAGCCCAAAGACCGGGTGAATCACTTTCCCACCCGCTAGCGAGATCAAATCTCGGAGCTGCTTGCGCACGCTGATGACTTCGCGCCCGATCTCGAGGCCCACTTTGCCCAGCACGCCCAAGATATTGCGCTGGGCTTTGGGGGCTGTTGGGCCGACGACAAAATCCGGCCCACCCAAGAAGAAGAAGTGCAGCGCGTGGTCTTCAACGTAGAACGTGCTGTAGACAAGCTCTCTAATTTTCTTTGCTGCTGACGGCGGCTCAACTTTATACAGATCATCTAACGCTTTGGTCGCCGCCATGTGATGGGCGGTGGGGCAGACACCGCAGATCCGTGACGTGATTTGGGGCATATCTTCGGCGGGACGCCCAACGGCGAACTTCTCGAAGCCGCGCAGCTCTGGCACCTGAAGATAAGCTCGTTCGACGTTGCCGCGCTCATCTAAGAAAATATCTATCTTCCCGTGGCCCTCTAATCTTGTGATGGGGTCAACGACGATCTCGCGGGTCATGCGGGGGCACCTCCCTTATGCTGGACGCGCCGATGCAGAAGCGACGCCGGAAGACTGTAGCGATAGAACGTCCCTACGGGATCTACTATTTGCTCCATCAGCGCGGCGATCTCTTTTTCGTCTTCGGAGTCTATCAACGACGCAATGGCGGAGAGCGCCTTGGCGCCGTAGTCCTTCACGCGGCTTGTGGGGCCAAGACATCCGGTGCAGGGCATATTGGCGCTCACGCACGGCGCTTCACACCCAGAGCGCGTCGCCGGCCCTAAGCACAGCAGCCCCTGAGCGAGCAAGCACTTCTCAGAATCTATCGGAATCTGATGGGGGCGCTTCAGCTCTTTCAGGGCTAACTTGTCGGGCTTGGTCGGCTTGCGCGGGCACTCTTCGCACAGAGCTTTATCAGGCGCGAGCACGGTGCCCTTTGGCGGAAGCTTCCCCTCCAAGATCGCCATCACAGCGTTGACGATCAGTTTCACCGGGGGCGGGCAGCCCGGCAAGTAATAGTCAACCTCCACGACTTGATCGAGCGCGCGCACCGTGTCGCGAAATGCTGGCAGCGTCAGCGCATAGCCGTTGGAGCCGAGCTTGAGCTGCTCTTGAGGGACGACCCCTTCGGGGTTGGTCACGCTGGGCGCTTCTTTGTAAACATAGTCGAAGATCGCTTGACGATCCCACAGATTCGCCAAGCCGGGCACTCCCCCAAGGTGCGAGCAGCTTCCAAAGGCAATCAAGAGCTGAGACTTCTTACGGAGCAGCTCGGCCATCTCTTCTTGCTCAGAGGTGCGAATCGCCCCATTGACGAAGCACGCGGCAAGCTCCCCGTCTTTCATGGCTTCGACATCAGAACGCTTAAAATCCAGAGCCACCGGCCAGAAGACAATATCCACGGCTTCGACGACTTTGAGCACATCTTCGGCTAAATCTACGACGGCTTCCTCGCAGCCCCCGCACGAGGCGCACCAGTAGAACCCGACTTTGGGCTTGCCCATCGCGCACCTCCTTCACCTTTGGCTGGCCGATACCATCACGGGAACAGCTCCCCTCTCCGTGTCGGGGAGGGGTCTTTCTAAGTGCAGCGGCCCGAGTTTTCTGATCTGCTCGGCCATCTCGTTCATGACCTTCTGCACGCGATCCCCCTCAGACGCCGAGATCCATTCCAAACGCACGCGCTCCGGCTCGATGCCCATCTCCGTCAAGACGCGCTTGAGCAACGTGTAGCGGCGCAGGGCTTTATAATTGCCCGACTGATAGTGACAGTC
>JANWXV010000189.1 GCA_025057405.1 Candidatus Bipolaricaulota bacterium
TGCTATGCTGGTCGTTGTCTTGTTCACCCCCGATTGGAATAGATTGGTGATGTCCAGCGGGATGTTTCAATATGCGCCCCGGTTGAAGCCGCCCCAAGCCCCCGAAGGCTATATCCCCACACGCGCCGACTTCGACCGCTACGTCAACCGTCTCGAGATTCTCTTCTACAAAGAGGGCTACAGCGGGACGATCACCGTAGCGTGGGAGAAGACGATACCCTCGCAGAAGCTGGGCGATCAAATAGTAGACAGCATCTTGCTCATCAACAACGGCAAGATCGACGCGTCGTCGTACTCGGATATGCCGACGCAGATCTTCAGCGGGCACGTGGGCTTGATGCTCCATCCCAACCCCAAGGACGTCTTGGTGATCGGCTTGGCGAGCGGGACGACGGCCGGCTCGGCGTTGCAGCACCCCATCGAGCGATTAACGACCGTGGAGATTGAAGAGGCCGTCGTCGAGGCCAGCCGCCAGTTCGACTTCGTCAACAATAAACCCCTAGACGACTCGCGCTCGACGCTGATCGTCAACGACGGACGAAACTATCTCTTGGTCACGCCTCAGCAATACGACGTGATCATCTCCGAGCCGTCGAACCCGTGGATGAGCGGGCCGTCGAATCTCTTCACTCAAGAGTTCTTCAAGATCGTGCGCCGCAAGCTCAAAGACGATGGGCTGTTCGTCCAATGGGTCCAGATGTACTCGATGTCCCCAGAGAATATGCGCGCGCTGATCGCCACGGTGCGCTCGGTCTTCCCCTATATTTATGTGTTCAACACGCTGTTGGGGGCAGACTTGCTCTTGGTCTCATCGGGGCGTCCGGTGGAGTTTGACATAGAGCGTCTGGGCGAGCGTTTAGAGAGAGAAGCTGTCCAGAGAGACTTAGCGCGTATAGGGATCACATCGGTCGCTGAGTTCTTGGCGTATTTTCGGTTGGGCAGCGATGAGATTACTGAGCTGGTACGCGGCGCGCCGCTCAACACCGACGACAACGCGCTCATCGAATTTGCGGCCCCGAAGGATTTATACCGGCTTACTGGGGCGCTCAACCATCGCATGATCACACAGGCGACCAAGGGGATTGCGCATTATCTGAGCAATCTTTCGGAGGGCGAGCGCGCCGAATTCTTTCAGCAGTTGAGTGCGGCTTACGCCAAGCGCGGCCTGCGCACCGAGGCCGAGCTTGCAGCAAAAGCTGCCCAACCCTAAAACTCCGTCCCCAACCGCGCTTTAATTCCCCGATCAAACGGGTGCTTGATCTTGCGCACTTCGGTGACTAAATCTGCGATCTCTTCGATCTCGGGGAGCCTTTTGTGGCTCCCGGTGAGCACGCACTCGGTCTTGGGCGCTTTGCTCTTGATAATTTTAATTAAATCTTCAGACGAGATCACGCCCATCTGAACTGCATACAAACATTCATCTACGACGACCATGTCGTACTGCCCCGACGCGAGCGCCCGCGCCGTTGCTGCGAGCGCTTTACGCCCCGCTTCGATGTGCCCTTCCGTCGGTTTTCCAATCAGCCATTCGGGCATCCCAAAGCGCTCAAACGAAAAGTTCTCGAAGCGTTTGAGCGCTTTGAGTTCGCCGTACTCTTCAAAGGCTTCGACACCTGTGATCCCGCCCTTCAAGAACTGAATCAAGTGCACGCGAAAGCCCCGGCCCAACGCGCGCAGCGCCATCCCCAACGCTGCCGTCGTCTTGCCCTTGCCGTTCCCCCACCACATCTGGACTAAGCCTAGCTCGTTCTTGAGTTCCATAGCTCCTC
>JANWXV010000018.1 GCA_025057405.1 Candidatus Bipolaricaulota bacterium
AGGGGCACAATTAATAGTAAGATTGTGCCCCAGAGCGTCTTATGCTTCTTCACGTAGAAAAACCTCCTTCATTTGAGAGTTTTCTAGCTCACTGAGCTGTTCAACCAGAAGGTCGTTATATCGCTCACCTCCTTGGGACCCTCTGTGTTGACAAAAGCCTGTGAGCGCCGTATATTATACCAAGCCAGCAAGCTACTCTGACAACTTCTCGCAAGGGGGCATGAAGTTATGCGCATTTGTCTCGGGGGCGCGCGCAAGCGCACCAAGCGCCTTAAGCGCTCGCAGGGCAAGAAGAAGGGCTGAATTCTCACCCCCGGTTGCATCGAGAAACCCAAAGCGCTAAAATATTCTTGGCTTGAGGTCCGGCCTACGGCAAGGGAGCAACGATGGGCCTCAAGCGAATACTGAAAGAATCTTTCGCGCGACTGGGAGCAAGTGTTCGCTCTGCTCTTCAGCGTCTCTTCTCTTCATCGCTTCCATCTTCGGATGATCTCACCCCATCTGGCCCTCAATTGCTACGCGGACCGTGGGAGGAAGGCTGGACTCTCGATCTCCATAGCTACCGCACCGCGCTCGGTTGGCAACTCACCGAGTTAGGCCAGCTTACCCGAAAATACAAATATCGCGGACGGATTGAGATTGCAGATCGCTTGGCAGATCGCATTATTGGTCTGATGGAGCAACACCCCACCCTGAAGACTATTGATGGCATCGTGACCGTGCCATCTTCTGTGCAGCGCCTATACGATCCCGTGAGCTTACTGGGTCAGGTGCTCGCGCGACGTTTAGGAGTCCCATTGCTTACGGGAATTTTGCAAAAGACCCGAAGAACAGAGCGTCAAAAAGATATGCACACCCGCACGCAGAAGCGTGCCAACATCGCGGGCGCATTTGCTGTCACGGGCGATGTTCGGGGCAAATCTCTGCTCGTTCTCGATGATCTCTACGACTCCGGTGAGACGCTCAAGGAGGTGACGCGCGTGCTCCAGCGCGCCGGAGCACGATCCGTGAAAGTCCTGACGCTGACGCGCACCCGGTACGCGCACCCGCGATGAGCAAGCTGCACTGGTTTGCGTTGAGCAAAGTGAAGGGCTTGGGGGGAGCGCGAGCGCGTCGGCTGCTAGAACACTTCGGCAGCGTCGAAGCCCTCTGGCAAGCTGATCCTTCGACGCTTGCGACGCTCACGGGGCTTCCCCCGGAGCGTTTCTCTATCTTGCCCCCATCGCTCGATGACGCTCCCCAAGAGATCGAGAGCTTGCACCGCGAGGGCATCGCCGTCGTCACGCTCGACGACGAGCCGTATCCCGTCTTGCTGCGAGACTTGCGCGACGCCCCGCCGGTGCTCTATCTGCGTGGCTCGTTAGAGACCCGCGATCAATGGGCCGTAGCGATGGTGGGGAGTCGGCTGGCCGACTCAGGGCACCGTGAGCAGAAGATAGCTTGGACGCACCGGCTCGCACAAGCTTTAGCAGAATGGGGCGTGACGATTGTGAGCGGCTTAGCGCAGGGAGTAGATTCATGGGCGCACGGGGGGGCGCTTGAAGCCCGTGACGGGCGAACGATTGCGGTGCTCGGCTGCGGGTTGCGTCGGGTCTATCCGAAACAGAACCGAGCGTTGGCAGATCGCATCGTCGCGCGTGGGGCGTTGCTCTCGGAGTTAGACCCCAATCTGGGCACGTGCGGGCCATTTCTGATGATGCGCGACCGACTGATTGCAGCACTCTCGCAAGCGGTGATCGTGATCGAAGCGGGCGATCCCAGCGGGAGCCTCGACACGGCGCGTCATGCGCTCAAGCTGAAGCGTCGTGTGCTCGCCGTGCCGGGCAGTCCGGGGACAGAAAAGCTTATCGCTGAAGGGGCAGAAAAGTTAGAGCCAGACAGAGCAGACATAGACGAGCTAGCACGAAGCATCTTGAGCATTGCCGAAATGGAGGGGTGATCTCAATGCCCACTGCGTATGCTTCAGTCTCAGCGCTGGTTGCTATTATGAACAACAAACCGGACTTCGTGCGTGCGCGAGACGAACACTGGTACAGAATTCCCGTGCGCAGCGCGCCCCCACGCGTGGATTTCTCTCAACTCGCTCGTGTAGCGTTCTACCAGACAAAAGTCTTCGAAGATGAGAAGTGGGCCGTGAACTATCACGCCGAGGTGCGCGACATAGACCGCGTCAAGCGCATCGAGCTGCTCCCTCACGAGCGCGATCATCCTCGCGCCCAAGATGAGTACTATCGTCTCAAGCTGGGCGACTTGGAGCGCTTGGCGAAGCCCATTCCCAGCCGGCGCTGGCGACGGATTGTCTTCATCCCCACGACAACCGAAAAACTCTTCCAAGCCGAGGAGATCAACGATCTCTATCACGAAAGCCCTCTCGAAGACGAGCTATGGCATCGTCTCAAGAGAGCGGGGATCCCCGCGGAGCGGCAGTTCTACGTCGGCAAGCGAGATCGCGTCTATTGTTTAGACTTTGCGATCTTCTGTGTGCAGGGCAATCTCAACATAGAGTGTGACGGCGATGAATGGCATTCGCAGCTTGAAGATAGGGTGCGCGATGAGCGACGAGATAGAGACCTAGCGCAATGGGGTTGGTCGGTGCTGCGCTTGGGCACGCGAGATATTCGCAAGCAGATGCGTCAATCTCTCCGTGCGATTGAAGAGAAGATTCTCAATCTTGGCGGGCTGCGCGAGCCGCCTCAGGGCGTGGAAGAATTAATGCGATTATTGTAGCAATTAAATTGCGAAGCTAACGTTCAACTCTTGAGTTTCTCCTCGAATTCCGCGTAGAGATCAACGTCGCTGTTCTTCGCGATCTGTTGATCTTCATAGGGGCTACCCAGCCGACGATAGAACTCATCGGCGATATTCTTAAAGACCCCCGTCGTCACGGCAATGATCCAGTAGCGCAGCCCACCAAAGCGCAGCTTGATCACCTTCAGAGCTAAGCGTGTGCACGCATAGTTCAGCAAGCCAGCAAAGGCCGCATCGTAGTTCTGGGCTTTGGCTTGCTGAACGATCTGCTCGGCTAACCGATCTATCAACGGATCGAGCGGACGGCGGTCTTGCGGGGCAATATAGGGCATAGGGCCTCCCGTTTTTAGTACGCCCGGCTGGACTTGAACCAGCGACCTTCGGCTCCGGAGGCCGACGCTCTCATCCGCTGAGCTACGGGCGCACAAGCTTCGCTGGTATTTTATCGGAGCGGGAGCCGTCAAGCAACAAAGGGATCAGCGATAGGCCCGGTAGCGCCGGCGCCGCCGAGGGAGAAGGCTATCTACGCGATCTACCAGCGCATGGAGGATGTTGGGCAGCCACAGCCCGGCGAGCAGAACCCCCACCACCCCCAAGTCGAGCTTCGTCCAGGGCAGTCGTGTCGCCGAGGGATTCCAGACGTTCCAGTAGCTCAGCGCAAACCCGATCAGCACGGCCAGAAGCGCTAGATAGCCCAGACGGGTGAGCGTGCCGAAGAGCAGACTATGGCTGACGCCACGATGCTTGAAGACCTTCGTATACGGGAGCCAGATGAAGCCCAACAAGCCCCAGCGCCGCCGCGCCGCGTTGTGACGGAGATCCAGATCGGGACTCAAAAAGAGACTGGAGAAGAGATAAGCCCCACCGAAGAGCGCAACCGAGAGCCAAGAAGTGTCTATAAACAGATAGAAGAGCGCGATCCAGAGGGGCAGCGTGATCAGTTCGATTCTCAGGTGCGTCGTCCCTGCGGGCATAGAGCCTATTCTGGTGCTTCCCCAAGCGCGGGCCAAGGCCGGCTGTCCCCTTGCCGGGGGAAGACTTGACAGGCTCGCCGGTGCTTGCTAAAATAAGGCTGTCTTAGCAGAGGGATTGCCTGAGTGCTAAATCGTCTCTGATGGCAAATCCCGCTTCCAATGCATATAATCTCACACGAAGGAGGTTCTCTATGAAGAAGCTTAAACTGAAGCCCTTAGGCAGTCGTGTCCTCGTCCGCCGCTATGAAGAGGCCGAGGAGGGCGGGATCATCCTGCCGGATGAGGCCAAGAAAGATATGGACTTCATCCGCGCGGAGGTCGTCGAGGTCGGATCGGATAGCGAGAAGATCAGAGTCCGCAAGGGCGACAAAGTGCTCATCTCGTCTATGGCCGGAACGAAGATCCGTCTGGAGGACGAAGAGTACTTCATTGTGAAGAGCAAAGAGATCTTAGCGACGGTTGAATAAATAAGGAGGCTGAGAGACGATGGCTAAGAAGTTCAAAGAGGTCGTATTTGAAGAGCACGCACGGGAGAAGCTGCTCGCCGGTGTGCAAAAGCTCACCGACGCGGTGCGCATCACGCTAGGCCCGAAGGGACGCTGTGTCATTTTGGGAAAGGAATTCGGCTCGCCCAAGGTTGTTGACGACGGCGCGGCGATCGCCGAGGAGCAAGAGTACGCCGACGAGTTTGAGAACCTCGGCGCGCAGTTAGTCAAGCAAGTCGCCAAGGAGACCAACGACGAGGCCGGCGACGGCACCACGACCGCGACCGTTCTGGCTCACGCGCTCATCAAAGAGGGGCTGAAGAACGTGACCGCCGGGGCCAACCCCATCCAACTGAAGAAGGGGCTGGAGATCGCGCGCGACCGCGTCATCGAAGAGCTTCAGAAGATGAGCAAAGAACTCAAGAGCAAAGACGAGATGGCCCGCGTTGCGACGAACTCGGCCAAGGACCCCGAGGTCGGGCGGATCATCGCCGATGCGATGGAAAAAGTCGGTGAAGATGGCGTCATCACCGTCGAAGAGTCGGACACCATCGAGACGCACTTTGAGATCGTCGAGGGGATGCAGTTTGACCGCGGCTACACGTCGCCGTATTTTGTGACCAACGCTGAGAAGATGGAAGCTGAACTGAAAGAGCCGCTCATCCTCATCACCGATCACGAGCTGAAGAAGGCCCGCGATTTGGTGCCCATTCTGGAAAAAGTGGCCCAATCGGGCAAGCCCTTGTTGGTGATCGCCGATGACATCGAGGGCGAGGCGTTAACGACGTTGGTCATCAACAAGTTGCGCGGCACTCTGCAGAGCGTGGCGGTGAAGGCCCCCGGCTTCGGCGACCGCCGCAAGGCGATGCTCCAAGACATCGCGATCCTCACCGGCGGGCAGGTCATTTCCAAGGAAGTCGGGATGAACCTCGAGCAGGCGACGCTCGATATGTTGGGCAAAGCCGAGAAAGTCATCGTGGACGACGACAACACGACGATCATCGGCGGCAAGGGCAAGAAGAAAGACATCGAAGCTCGCATTGAGCAGCTGCGCAAGCAGATGGAGAACACCGATTCGGATTACGACCGTGAGAAGCTGCAAGAGCGCATCGCCAAGCTCGCCGGCGGCGTGGCGATCATCAAGGTCGGTGCAGCCACCGAAGCTGAGATGGACGAGAAGAAGCATCGCATGGAGGACGCGCTCGAGGCGACCAAGTCGGCGGTGGCCGAGGGGATCCTCCCCGGCGGTGGGGTCGCCCTGCTGCGCGCGGCCAAGAGCCTCGACAGCATCAAGCTCGACGACCCCGATCAGCAGTTGGGTGTCAAGCTGCTGAAGAGGGCTTTGGAAGCCCCGACGAAGCAGCTCGCCGAGAACGCCGGGGTCGAGGGGACGATCGTCGTAGAAAAAGTCAAATCTATGGAAGGCAACATGGGCTACGACGTCGTCTCTGGGGAGTACGTGGACATGATGAAGGCGGGGATCATTGACCCGACGAAGGTGACCAAGTCGGCGGTCTTGAACGCCGTCAGCGTGGCGGGTCTGTTCTTGACGACCGGTGCGCTGGTGGCCACCAAGGAGCTGGGCGAAGACAAGGCTCCCACACCGCCGATGCCCGAATACTAAGAGACCAAAGTCAGTTGCAGACGGCCCTCGGTGCGCTATAATGCACCGAGGGCTTTTTCAGTATGAGACCGATCGTGGGTTTAGCCTTAGGGGGCGGCGGTGCGCGTGGGTACGCGCATATCGGCGTGATCCGCACGTTGCTGGATCATCAGATTCCCATTGATGTGATCGCGGGGACCTCGATGGGGGCGGCGATTGGAGTCGCCTATGCGTGTGGCGTTGATCTGCTCAAATTCCAACGGATCATGCAACATTTAGATGTGAACCGCCTCTTGGGGGTTCCCGACTCGACGTTACGGGGGATTGAAAGTTTAGCAGGACAGGCAGCTTCTGAATATCTTTTCAAGCGAGCCGATTGGCGTTCCCACGAGCCGGAGCGCCTGAAACAGCTCTATCAGTTCTTAAAGCTCTTCACGGGGGAGCGCAATTTTGAAGACCTGGCGCTGCCGTGCGCGGTTATCGCGTGCGACGTGGACACCGGGGAGGAGGTCGTCCTGCGTTCGGGGAAGGTCTATCGTGCCGTCGCGGCGAGCATGGCCTTTCCGGGGATCAATCCGCCGGTCCATCACGAGGGCCGCTTCTTGGTAGATGGGGGTTTGGTGAACAAAGTCCCCGTAGATGCTGCGGTGGCGCTGGGGGCCGGCGTCGTCATTGCCGTAGATGTGGGCGCGGGTCTCAATCCCCATGTCAGCACCAGCATCGAAGTGATGATTCAGTCTCAGGCGATCATCTCGCGGGAGCTGACGCGCTTGAAGTTGCAGATGATGCGCGAGCGCTTGGGGGAGCGCTTGGTGATCGTGCGCCCTTCGGTGGAGCGCGTGCGTATGAATCAGTTAAGAGAGCTGGAATTCCCCATTCGGGAAGGCGAGCGCGCGATGTTAGAACAGATCGAGACGGTGAAGGCTCTGGTGGCGGCGGGGTCCTCTGCCACGGTGTGCGTGAAATAGAGAATGCGCTTGCGCCGGCTCGTCGGGCGCTACCAGCCCGGAGGTTCGTTTCTGCATCGGCTCGACCCGCGCACGAAGATCTTCGCGACGGTCGTTTTGGGTATTACAGTCTTTTTTTTAGAAGGGCTTGGGGATTATCTTTGCTTTGCGGGCTATCTCTTGTTAGCTATCCGTGCTGGCAGGATCGGCTTTTGGCCCTTGGTGCGTGCCGTGCAAGCGTTGGTCTTTCTGATTGCGCTCAGCGCCCTGTTGCAACTCTTTGGCGCGCCCGGCACTCCCATCTGGGAGTGGGGCTTTTTGAAAATATCGGACGAGGGCTTGCGCGTTGCGCTGAGTCTCTCGGTGAGATTGATCTATCTGGGACTCTTGAGCGCGCTCTTGGGCGTTACGACCTCGGCGTTGCAACTGGCCGACGGTTTGGAGGGGGTCTTGGTGCCCTTGGCGCGCCTGCGGGTTCCGGTGCGCGGGCTTTCTCTGATGTTCAGCATCTCGTTGCGCTTTGTCCCGCTGATTCTAGACGAAGCCGATGCGATCCTCAAAGCGATGCGCGCTCGTGGGATAGACCCTCTCGAAGGGAGCATTGCTGAGCGTGGGCGTAAGCTCGTTGCGCTGTTAGTTCCGTTGCTGAGAAATACGCTGTGGCGAGCCGAAGCGCTCGCCGAGGCAATGGCCGCGCGCTCTTATGATCCTCACGCGCCGCGCACCCGGCTCTATCAGCCGGTCTTCACGTGGCGCGACGGGATCGCGCTTCTCAGCGTCGCGGGGCTGATCGCGCTCGTGACTCTGTTTTAAAGCTCAGAAGCGAAACTGACGATAGCGCGTCAGCGTGAACTCCACGGGGGTTTGCTCTTCGAGGCGCTCGATGCGCAATGGCACTCCTAGGTCGTCAACCCAGATACGCAGGGTGCTCCCCTTGGGGGATTCGATCAGATACTCCGAGGCGGGGAAGCGACCGATGGCCAGAGAGCAGATATCGTCTTGAAGATGAGCACACTGGGCTTTTTGACAGTGGGGTTCGAGCGAGGGCAGCGTCAGGCGAACGAGTTCGATCTGGCGTTGTTGGCGTTCTCTGAGACCGAGATGACGACACCCCGCCAAGGCGAAGAGGGCGGCGGGGGAGTCGAGAATCGAATTGGCTTGCCAAGCGATCGTAGATTCTCCGTTCTTGCGCCCCTGCGCTTCTACGTGGCCGCGCAGGTGCCCCTCGCTGATCTGATAGCGTGCGAGCGTTAAGTGCCCTTCGGTTTCGAGTTCGATCCGTAAAGCGCGATAGCGCCAATCCGGCCCCATCTCCAATCTCAAGCGCTGCGTGTGCGCTAGGGGCCACTGCAAGACCAACTGACTCTGAATCTGATAGCCCCCATTCTGAGGAAGCTCAAAATACTGCAAGCTCTCCTCGCCCAGCTTGCGGTCGTGCTGGCGCAGATAGTAGATCGCCGTAGCGATGAGTCCCTCTGCGGGTGGACAGCGCGCGCTCATGGTTGTAACCCCGTTTTTAATCATAATCTCTAGTCGAGCCAAAGGCAAATGCGCGCCAAAGTTGCTAAAATGCTGAGAGTATGAAGCGCGTGTTGGTCGGCATGAGCGGCGGGGTGGACAGCTCCGTCACGGCGTTCTTGCTG
>JANWXV010000190.1 GCA_025057405.1 Candidatus Bipolaricaulota bacterium
CAGCAGCTGCTTCTTTCAAGATGGACGCCGACGGCACCAAGTACGTCAGCATCAACACGGCATCGGGATTGGCCCCTTGCAGCCGCACCACATAGGGGCGAAACGCCGTCTCGGCTCCCGGATGCGGCACCGTCAGCACGGGTTCGAGCCTATTGCGTCTCAGCTCGGCGACGGCCGCTCCCAGCAGCTCTTGCCCGAAGGCGTCGTCCACGTAAATAATAGCCACGCGCTTGGCGTTCATCTTCAACGCGGCATAGCGAGCTAATGCCGCACCGAAGACCTCGTTGTTGGGCTGGATCGCAAAGTAATTGAACTTCACGGGCTTGGAGAAGAGCGTGAAGTTCGCGTGCGGCGAGACGACGGGCACGTTGTTTCTTATTAGATACTCCATCACGGTTAAGTGCGGCACCGTGCCCAGCGAGTTCACCATCGCGAAGACACGGTCTTCTTCGACGAGCTTGCGCACGCACGCCGTCGTCTTGGCCGGATCGAACGCGTCGTCACAGGCGATAAATCTAATCTTGCGCCCGTGCACGCCGCCCTGCGTGTCGTTGATGTATCTGTAATACGCTTCGGCCCCTTGAACGACGGGAATCCCCACTCCCGCTAGCGCTCCCGATTGCGCAACGAACGCTCCTAAGACGACCTCCGTGTCAGTAACTCCGGGGGTCTGCAACGCCCCCACGCCACCACTCAGACCGATCAACGCCAACCCCACGACGACCAACACCGACCGACGAAAGACGGCACACAGCATAGTCGCTAACCTCCTTTTTGAAGATAGAATCTGTGCAACACTTTCTTCGGAGACGGCGCGCTTATACCGAAGCTCCATCACCCCCTACTCGTCCGCCCAGATAGAGGCGCTGGACTTGGGAATTGCGCTGTAGCTCAGACGCCGAACCAAAGAGTTGCACCGTCCCGGTCTCTAGGACGTAGCCCTCGTGAGCGATCCCCAAGCTCATGTGGGCGTTCTGCTCGGCCAGGAGAATCGTCATCTTTTCGGAGCGATTCAGCTCTTTGAGAAATCGGAAGAGCTGTTGCACGACGACGGGAGCCAATCCCAGCGATGGCTCGTCTAATAGTAGTAATTTGGGGCGGGCCATGAGCGCGCGCCCAATCGCGAGCATCTGCTGCTCGCCGCCGGAGAGCGTCCCCGCGGCTTGCGAGAGCCGCTCGCGCAAGACCGGAAAATACCCCAAGACGCGCTCCCAGTCTCTCGTAATCTCGCCGTCGCGCCGGCTGTAGCTGCCCATCCATAGGTTCTCGCGCACCGTCAGATCGGGGAAGAGCTGGCGCCCTTCGGGCACCTGAATGATCCCCAAGCGCACGATCTCTTCGGGAGAAGCGCGCTGCAGCTCGCGAGAGTCAAAGCGAATCCGTCCCTTTGTGGGGCGGAGCAGTCCTGAGATCGTGCGCAAGAGCGTTGTCTTCCCCGCGCCGTTGGCCCCCAGCACTGTTACAATCTGACCCTCGGAGATCTTCAGCGAGAGATCGCGCAGCGCGATGATCGGCCCGTAGCGCACTTCAATCTCTTCAAGCTGGAGCAACGGCCACCTCCTCCCCCAAATACGCCTCGATCACGCGAGGGTTCTGACGCACCTCATTGGGCGTCCCTTGCGCGATCAACACCCCGTGATCTAGAACAACAATCCGATCGCACAGCCCCATTACGACGTTCATGTCGTGCTCGATGACCAGCACCGAGATGCCCCAGTCGCTGTGAATCTTTCTGATAAACTCGGTCATGGCGCTCT
>JANWXV010000191.1 GCA_025057405.1 Candidatus Bipolaricaulota bacterium
CACCGAGTTCGGCCCCACGCCTCATCCCGTCATTGACCTGATGCCGGAGCAGCAGACGGTTTCCGAGAAGGGCGCTACGATGCGCCTGGGAGCCTATCCCGTGGTGATCGAGCGGGGCACGCGCGCGCTCAAGCTCTACAAAACCCCAGAGATCTCCGAGCGCCACCGCCATCGCTACGAAGTCAATCCCCGATATATTGGGCAACTAGAAGCCGCGGGGCTAAAATTCAGTGGGAAATCCCCCGACGGTCGGCGCATGGAGATCTTAGAGTTACCAGATCACCCGTACTTTATGGCATCGCAGTTTCACCCGGAGTTCAAGTCGCGCCCGACGCAGCCGCGTCCGCTCTTTTTGGGGTTTGTCGAGGCATGTCTCGCAAGATCGTCTTCGGCGCGCTTGTGATCGGCGCGCTCGCGTTAGGGCTCTACGGGTTGCGCCCCGGCGGGCCGCTGCTCATCCCAGAAGACCCCGCACGCGCACCGGCCATCACCGTCGCGGGGGCGCGTCTGGTCAAACACGATACCGACGGGCATAAGCTCTGGGAGCTGGAAGCCCGTCAGATCGAGACGTTCGAGAGCGAGAGCCTCGCGACCGACGTGACGCTCAGTTTTTTTGACAAAGAAGATCGCCAAACACTGATTGTCAAAGCTCCCCAAGTTCGCTTGGAGCATCGCACGGGAGATATGAGCCTGCTGGGAACTATAGAAGCCACCGGGGAGGAGTTCTCGTTCACAACAGAGAATCTGCGCTGGGATGCTCAGAAAAAGCTTCTCTACACCGAGGCAGCTATTCAAGTGATGGGCACGGATTTCGAGCTGAGAGGGCTAGGCTTTGAGTACTCTACGGAGACAGCACGGGCGACCATCAAGCACCACGCCCGCTTGCGATTCAAAGAGCCGCGATGATCTTACAGACAGAGAAGTTGGTCAAGCGTTACGGGCGCCGGCTGATCGTCAATGGCGTCTCGGTGCAGATCCCCAGTGGGAGAGTCACGGGCTTGCTAGGCCCCAACGGGGCAGGCAAGACCACGACGTTCTATCTGATCACGGGGCTGATCGCCCATGAGTCGGGCGAGATCTTCTTGGATGGGCTGCCCATTGGGCAGTGGCCCTTCTATCGGCGTGCGCGCTTGGGGATTCACTATCTTCCCCAAGAGCCTTCGGTCTTCCGCAAGCTCAGCGCGCTGGAGAACGTGCTGACCGTCTTAGAGCGTTGTGAGGGATCGCGTGCCCAGCGTCAGGGGCGCGCGGTGGCGCTCTTGCAGAAACTGGGAATCGCGCATCTGGCCAATCAGCAAGCCGACACGCTCTCGGCGGGGGAGCGTCGCCGCGTTGAGATCGCGCGCGCTTTGGCTACCCAGCCGAAATTTCTCTTATTAGACGAACCCTTCTCCGGGATTGACCCGCTCTCCGTCGCCGACATCCAGCAGATCGTCCGACAGTTAGCCGCCGACGGCATCGGCGTCATCATCACGGATCACAACGTGCGCGAGACGCTCAAAGTCACCGACTATGCGTACTTGCTCAACGAAGGCCAGATTCTCTTGTCGGGGACTCCCGCGGAGATCGCTGTGCACCCGCTGGCGCGACGGTTCTATCTGGGCGAGGACTTTCAGCTTTAATGAGAATCACGGAAGTCTAAAATTCGTCAAAGACGCGGCGAAACTCTTTGTCACTGATCCGGGCTTTGCGCAATTCTTGGTGAAGCAGATAGCGATCTACTTCTCGATGGTTGGGGATGGAGAGATGT
>JANWXV010000192.1 GCA_025057405.1 Candidatus Bipolaricaulota bacterium
ACCGTCTATGATTGTGGCCATCGTGGTCACCCTGAGTTTGATTTGTTTGATTTTATACTGTAAAAGAGTATCTCGTCAAAAGCCATGATCAGAGGTAGGCGCAAAGATGACCCTCAGCAAGTCACCTTGACCGAGGCCAAATTTTCGTGTGATCTTCATCATCGCTGTATTTCACAAAGCTCTCTAAACTATCTGTAGTACAACGAGGAGGCAACGCTGATGCCATACGATCCTACCAAGCTCCAGGACTGGCAGATCGCGGAGCTGGCCGAGCCGAAGATGCCCCTGCCCGAAGAATGGCGCGAGCGATTGGGCTTGAAGAAGGACGAGATCATCCCCTACGGTCGCGTCTGTAAGCTTGACTTTCTCAAGATTATAGAGCGTTTGAAGTCCAAGCGCGATGGGAAGTTCATCGAAGTCACGGCGATCACGCCCACGCCCTTGGGCGAGGGGAAGACCACGACGACTCTGGGCATTATCGAGGGCTTGGGCAAGCGCGGGATGAACGTCGGCGGGTGTGTGCGCCAGCCCTCCGGCGGGCCATCTATGAACATCAAGGGCACAGCCGCCGGCGGCGGCAACGCGCTGCTGATCCCCATGACTGAGTTCTCTCTGGGCCTCACCGGCGACATCAACGATATTATGAACGCCCATAATCTAGCGATGGTCGCCCTCACCGCGCGCATGCAACACGAGCGCAACTACGACGATAAGCAATTAGCTAAAATTGGGCTGCGGCGTCTAGACATAGACCCAACGAATGTGCAGATGGGCTGGGTCATAGACTTCTGCGCGCAAGCGCTGAGACACATTATCATTGGGATCGGAGGCCGCCAAGACGGCTATATGATGGAGTCGCGCTTCGACATCGCCGTCAGCTCGGAGCTGATGGCGATTCTCGCTATCGCGCGCGATCTGGCCGATCTGCGCGAGCGCATCGGGAAGATCACCGTCGCTTTCGATAAGAAGGGCAACCCGGTCACGACCAAAGACTTAGAAGTAGATGGCGCGATGGCGGCGTGGATGCGCAACACGATCAATCCCACGCTCTGCTCTACAATTGAGTATCAGCCCGTCTTGGTGCACGCCGGGCCGTTTGCCAATATCGCTGTGGGGCAGTCGTCTATCATCGGGGATCGTCTGGGGCTGAAGCTCTTTGACTACCACGTCACCGAGAGCGGCTTCGGAGCTGACATTGGCTTTGAGAAGTTCTGGAACGTCAAGTGCCGCTTGAGCGGGCTGACGCCTCACGTCTCGGTGCTAGTCGCGACGATCCGCGCGCTGAAGATGCACGGCGGTGGCCCCAGAGTCATCCCCGGCAGACCCATCCCCGAAGAGTACACCAAAGAGAACGTCAAGCTGGTCGAAGAGGGGATGGTCAATCTCCTGCATCACTTAAAGACGATTAAGAGATCGGGGATCGTGCCGGTCGTCTGCATCAATGCGTTTCACACGGATACCAAAGCCGAGATTGCAGCGGTGAAGAAGGCCGTTGAAGCCGCCGGCGCGCGCTGTGCTGTCTCGGAGCACTGGCTCAAAGGGGGCGAGGGTGCTCTAGAATTGGTAGATGCGATCATGGACGCGGCCAACGCGAAGAGCGAGTTTCGGTTCTTGTACCCGTTGGAGATGAAGCTGCGCGAGCGGGTCGAGACGATCGCCAAGACCGTCTATGGGGCCGACGGCGTGAGCTGGACTCCCGAAGCTGAAGAGAAACTCAAGAAGATCGAAGCCGATCCCCACTATAGCGAC
>JANWXV010000193.1 GCA_025057405.1 Candidatus Bipolaricaulota bacterium
CTGAAAGAGTTATATAGAATCTGTGGCGAGGGGCTGGTCTTCACGCATCTAGCGCCGGGGCGCCGGAACGAGCCGTCGGATTTCACGGTCGTCCCCGAAGCGATGGCTCAATGGTGTCGGGAGTATCTCTCGCCCGAGGTCGTTCTGGACGACACGCTGGGACTCGTAACGTATGTGGTCGCGGTGCGCAAAGCTTGAATCACGGAAAACACGGAGGAAAGAAAATGGAACGCACAGCAGAATGCGGCAAGCTCACCAAGAGCGATGTCGGCAGAAGAGTCTCATTGATGGGCTGGGTGCACCGGCGGCGTGACTTGGGCGGGCTTATTTTTATTGACTTGCGCGACCGTTCAGGGCTGGTGCAATTGATCTTCAATCCTGATCAGAACGCTTACGCACTCGCGCGCGAGCTGAACCGCGAAGATGTGATCTATGCTCACGGCACGGTGCTCGCTCGAACGCCCGAAAATATCAATCCCAAGCTGCCCACCGGCGAGCTCGAAGTCCGAGTTGAACTCTTAGAGATCCTGAACAGATCAAAGACCCCGCCGTTTGCTATTGATGTCGTAGATACGGCGCAAGAAGCTCAAGAAGTGGTGCGCTTGGAGTATCGCTATCTGGACTTGCGACGCCCTGAACTCCAAAAGAACTTCGCCCTGCGCCATCGCGTTTTTTTGGACATCAGAAACTTCTTGAGCGAGCGCGGCTTCTACGAGATCGAGACCCCGATGCTGACGAAATCTACCCCCGAGGGCGCACGGGATTATCTTGTCCCCAGTCGGACATTTCCAGGAAAATTCTTCGCGCTCCCCCAGTCGCCTCAGCTCTTTAAACAGTTGTTGATGATTGCTGGCTTTGAAAAGTACTTTCAGATCGCGCGCTGCTTCCGCGACGAAGATCTGCGCGCCGATCGCCAGCCCGAATTCACCCAATTAGACCTCGAGATGAGCTTTGTCCTCGATGAGCGCCCTATTTTAGAGCTGATCGAAGAACTCGTCAGCGTGCTCTTTGAGAAGCATCTTGGCGTGCGCGTGGCGCGACCCTTCCCGCGCTTGAGCTACGCCGACGCGCTGGAGCGCTACGGCTCCGACAAGCCCGACCTGCGCTTTGGCTTAGAGATCGTAGATCTCTCCCAAGCTGTTTCGGGCATAGAATTTCGCATCTTCGCTGAGACGCTTCAGAGCGGTGGAGCGATCAAAGCGCTGTCTCTGCCCGGCGGCGCGAAGTACTCGCGCAGTCAGCTCGCTGAGCTAGAGAAACACACCCAATCCCTCGGAGCCAAGGGACTGCTCTGGGCCAAGTTCACCGATTCGGGGATCGAATCCCCTATCGCGAAGTTTCTCGATGCCAAGACGACGACGCAACTTCAGCACGCGACGCACGCCCGCGCCGGCGATCTCGTCTTGCTGATCGCCGGAGAACGCAAGCTCACGAACACGGTCTTAGGCGCGCTACGCCTAGAGTTGGCGCGGCGGGAGAAGCTCATGGCTGCTAATGAATGGAAATTCTGTTGGGTCTTGGATTTTCCGCTCTTCCAGTGGGATGACGAAGAGAAGAGACTCGTGAGCGAGCATCATCCGTTTACGTCGCCCAAGGCTTCGGACTTAGCGCTTCTAGAGCGCGAGCCGCTCAAAGTGCGCGCCAACGCCTACGATCTGGTGCTCAACGGCGTGGAGATCGGCGGGGGGAGCGTTCGTATCCATCAGATGGAGCTACAGCAAAAGATCTTTGATCTGTTGGGTCT
>JANWXV010000194.1 GCA_025057405.1 Candidatus Bipolaricaulota bacterium
GCACCGAATTTATCTTAGAAGTAGATACAGTAGTCAAAGCGATCGGGCAAGAGAGGCAGAGCAAATTACTGGAGCACTTGGGGATCGAGCTTGTCGGCGGCTTGGTGAAAGTGAACGAAGATTTTCAGACGAGTTGTGCGTCTATCTTCGCCGGGGGCGACTGCATCAACGGTGGGGGCACCGTCGTCGAGGCCGTCGCGCACGGCAAGCGCGCCGCCGAGGGAATAGATCGGTATCTCGTCTCCTGCGTGGCTGTGTGAAGATCGTGGAGGTGGAGCCGTGATCGAGATCCGCTGGCACGGGCGAGGCGGTCAAGGGGCCAAGACGGTCGCGCAGCTCTTGGCGGCGGCTGCGCTGCGGGGGGGTCTGTGGGCGCAAGCGTTTCCTGAATACGGCCCCGAACGCAGCGGTGCTCCCGTCAGAGCCTTCACCCGCATTGATCGCAAGGAGATCCGTCTTCATTGTGGCGTCTATCAGCCCGATCTCGTCATCGTGCTCGATCCGAAGTTGCTCGAGGCCAAAGAGGTCGGGGTCTTAGAAGGGCTGAAGCGCCACAGCATTCTGGTTGTTAACAGCCCCAAGAGCAGTTCAGAGCTGCGCGAGCAGATCAAATTCTCGGGCCGGATCGTCGCGGTAGATGCGACTCGGTTGGCGCGCGAGGCCGGGACGCGCTTTGCCAACGTCGTGCTCTTGGGTGCGCTGGCCGCGCTGCTCCCGGCTCAGATCGCGCTCTCGGCTCTGGAGCAAGAACTGAAGACGACCTTGAGCGACAAACCCAAGGCGCTCGAAGCGAATCTCGCCGCGCTGCGCGCGGGCTTTGAGGCGATCCAACAGACAGATGCTGAAGAAGTCGAGGTCTCTCTATGCTAAAACGCTATCAAGAGCTGCCGCTGGGAGGAGTCGTCGTCGGAGGCGCGACGCCCCAGTTGGTGAAGACCGGGAGCTGGCGCTCCGGCCAGAAGCCCATCTATGATCAGCAGCACTGCATTCACTGTCTGCTCTGCTGGGTGCACTGCCCCGAAGCGACGATTCTGATTGAACGCGGGCAGATGCGCGGCTTCGATTACGAACACTGCAAGGGCTGCGGACTCTGCGCGGAGCATTGTCCGACCGGCGCGATTCAGATGACCGGCGAGGGGGGAAACGTATGAAAGCGCTAGTGGAGAGAGCGCACCGGATGCTGTTGACGGGCGCGGAGGCGGCCGCCCACGCGATGCGTCAGCTCCGTCCCGCCGTTGTCCCCGTCTATCCCATCACCCCGCAGACGCCCATTATTGAGACCTTTGCGCAGTTCGTCGCCGACGGATTGGTAGACACCGAGATCATCAACGTCGAGAGCGAGCACAGCGCGATGAGCGCGGCGGTGGGGGCTTCGTGCGCGGGTGCGCGCGTGCTCACCGCGACGAGTTCCCAAGGGCTGGCCTTGATGCTCGAAATCTGTTATATCGCGTCGGCGATGCGCTGCCCCATCGGGATGGCCGTCGGCAGCCGTGCCCTCTCCGGCCCCATTAATATTCACTGCGATCATTCTGACAGCATGATGGCCCGCGACGCTGGCTGGATAGAGATCTTCTGCGAGAACGCCCAAGAAGCTTACGATCTCTCGATTGTCGGCCAAAGACTCGCCGAAGACGGACGAGTTCTTCTGCCGGTGATGACCATCCAAGACGGGTTTACGATCACGCACTCGGCGGAACCCGTCGCGCTCCTGCCCGACGACGCCGTGACAGAGTTC
>JANWXV010000195.1 GCA_025057405.1 Candidatus Bipolaricaulota bacterium
GAAGATGCAAGAGCCAACTCCTAGACCACCGACCTTTGTCTGCGTGAAGGGGTGATGAATCCATGAGCGCATCGTCATCGAGATCGCTGCTGGACTTCTTAGCGGAGATGGGGGACTTGCTCGCCAAATACGCGACCAAGTCCGACTACGCCATCGCCATGGTCGTCATCGGTTTGATCTTATGGCCCGTTGGGGCTGTGATCGCTGGGCTGTTGATTGCCAGCATCTATGCGCGTTCCCAGAGAGCCGTCTCTACAGAGCCGGGATCTTCAGAATTAGCTCAGCCGACAGCTCCGGTCAAGACCGAGAACTCTGAGAAGAAAGAAGAGCGGGAGTGGCTTATTGTAGGTGGCTTGGTGCTCATCGGCTGGGGAGCCTATCTGCTGGCCAAAGATTATTTTAAGATTGACATCCCCTGGGCGGTCATCTTAGTAGTCGCAGGGGTCTTTCTGATCTGGATAGCTTACACGCACTACCGAGGAGGTGCTTCGCATGTCTAATAGATTCTCTCTCTTATCGCTGCTCGCCGTCACGCTCTTGGCGCTCGGCGCTCTCAACGGGGGAGCACAACCCACAGGGCCGTTGGCTCAGTTCTCCGAGAACGTCCGTCAGATGCACATCGTGGCGCGCTATTTGGCTACGGTAGGTACTATCACCGCTCAAGTCAATGTGATCCAGACGGTGACCGCCGTTGCCGTGCGCTCCCCCGGCTCGGAGACCTTCTGGCTCATCGAACGCGACCACGTCGATCCCACCTTCTTCTACCGGCAACGCAACGTGCCCCCAGGCACCTCGATCACGTTCTTCTTCTTCTTAGATACGGTGAATATCGCTGCGCTCATCCAAGGAACCCCTACGACCCCCTTTGAAGTCTTCAAGATGTCTCAGCATTACGCGGTCGTGCGCGAGAGCCGCGGACGCTTGCTGCGCGAGATCCCGATTGCGACCGATCCCCAAGTCGGAGAGTCGGCTGTCATCGCCCTTCCTCAGGGCGGCGATGTTGTCAATATTCCCAAGTTTGTCGAGACGCCCACGACGATCCTCGAAGTTCCCCCAACCGGCGGCTTGTTCGTGATTGCGTTCACTGGAGATGACAGCGAGAACACTCACGGCGCACCGATCTTCGTACAACGAGAAGGCGCTTGGAAGCTCGCTGGTATCCGGGTGAGCCACGGTCGTAACCGGCAACCGGAGCGCAGCGCTGCGGCCCAATTGCCTCCCATCGAAGAGCTGCTCAAGCCTGAGATGCAGCGTGCTCTCCCCCAGCGAATACCGTCTGGTGGAGGGCTTTACGGGAGAGATCGAATTAGAGCTGCATAACGTCCAGGAGCCCAAGAACGCCAAAAACGTGCGGGTGATCGTCGAAGCGCGGATCAACGGTGCACCCCGGACTTTCCAAGAAGTGATGGACATCGAAGACGGAAGAGGAACGAAGACGATACGTTTAGGGCGTCGCGGCGAACAGATCGAAGTCCAGCGCGTCATCCTTCGTTTTAATTAATTCGTTTTAATTAAAGAGCAAGTAGGGCGCAAGCGCTGATCTATAAGAGCTAGGGGGAGGTGTTCCCCATGTCTGAGCGCCGGCTGCACAATCCGTACTCGTATCTCTTCTGGGGCGTGGTCTTCGTGCTGGGGGGAGCCATTTGGAAGCTCTCGCTTTTAGGGTGGTTCGAGATGCGCTGGGAGCTGCTCCTCC
>JANWXV010000196.1 GCA_025057405.1 Candidatus Bipolaricaulota bacterium
CTATCGCAAGTGGCGTCCCCAGCGTTTTGCCGACGTCGTCCACCAAGAATACACCGTCCGCACCCTGCAAAACGCGATCATTTCTAAGCAGCTCGCTCATGCGTATCTGTTGGCCGGGCCGCGCGGCGTCGGCAAGACCTCAATCGCGCGCATCTTGGCTAAAGCCGTCAATTGCGCCAACCCCCAACACGGCGAACCCTGCAACGCCTGCGACCACTGCCGCAAGATCACCAAAGGGACTTCTCTCGATGTCATCGAGATTGACGGCGCGAGCAACCGCGGCATCGATCAGATCCGACGCTTGCGCGAGGAGATCGCCTTCGTCCCCGCCGAAACTCATTACAAAGTCTATATCATTGACGAAGTCCACATGCTCACCAACGAAGCGTTCAACGCGCTCTTAAAGACTCTAGAAGAGCCGCCCCAGCACGTCATCTTCATCTTCGCCACGACCGAGCCGCACAAAGTCCCGCTTACTATTCTCAGTCGCTGTCAGGCGTTTGAACTCAAGCTGCTCCCCCCGGAGCGCATCGCGCAGCGCCTGAGAGAAGTCTGCCAAGCCGAAAAGATCAACGCTAGCCCTCAAGTGCTCTCGACGATCGCACACCGGGCGCGCGGAGCGCTGCGCGACGCGATAGTGATGTTAGAGCAGCTTGCTTCGTACAAGGGTGCTCAAAAAATAGAAGAGAACGATCTCTTTGAGATCATGGGGCTGGCTAGTCACGAAACAGTCCAGAGCTTTCTGCAAGCGCTCCTCCAGAAAGAGAGCCGTCGCGCGTTGGAGATCATCGGCGATCTGGCCGAGCGCGGCAAAGACTTAGAACTCTTCATTGACGAACTGATCGAAGAAGCTCGCGCGTGGGTTCTTGCACGTCTTGACGGGCAAGAACTTCCCTCGTCCCTAGACGCTGACCTCCCCAAGCTCATCGAGCTGAGCCGAGAGCTATTAGAACTGAAGCGCGAGATCAGCCGGGCGTGGGAGAAGCGCGTGCTGCTCGAAGTGAAGGCACTCGAGCTGATGCAACTCAAGGCCCTCACCCCCGGTCCCTCTCCTGTCGCAGAGGCAATTCAGCCCGCCGCTCCCGTCGCTGCTCCAAACCCAAAGCCCCAAGCCCCGCGCCCAGCTCTCTCAGAGCCTACATCCTCCGATAAATGGACACGCCTGCTCGACGAAGTCAAGCGCGACCGACGCACCACCGTCCATGCGTTCTTGCTCGAAGGCCAGCCCATCGAGACCGCCGAGCTATTGCGCATCGAATACGACCCCAAGAACAGCTTTCACAAAGAGGGACTCGAGAAGCACGCCAAGTACTTAGAAGACGTCGTGCGCCGGGTCTATGGGGAGGTGCGGGTGGAGATCGCGTGGGCCGGCAATGCTCGCGACCAGAGCAGCGTCTCTGCGCGTCGCAAAAGCAAGAGCGCTGAGATTCGCGAGAAGATCAAGCTTATCCAAGACCATCTCGAGGGCGAGATCGTCAACCACTAATCACTCTTTCAGTAAGGAGGCTCGTATGCCATTTCCCGGCGGCATGAAAGAAGCGATGAAGCAAGTGAAGAAGATGCAAGAGCTGATGGAGCAGAAGCAGCAAGAGCTGGCAGCGAAGCGGGTCGAAGCGACGTCCGGCGGTGGCATGGTCAAAGTGATCGCCAACGGGCGAGAAGAGATCGTAGATATAGAGCTGGCCAGAGA
>JANWXV010000197.1 GCA_025057405.1 Candidatus Bipolaricaulota bacterium
CTTACAAGGGGGCTTGGTGATCACCGATCTGGTGGGGACGAGATTGAAAACGCTAGAAGGCGATCGCGAGCTGGAGCTACCTCGGATCGTGCGGATGGGGATGTTGGTGCGCCTGTGGGAGGAGCGCTTGGCGATAGCGGGGGCGTTGGACTTGGCTCAGCAAGAGGAGTTGCGTCGCTTTCGGGTCGGTACTGAATTGCGTCTGTTGGGGAGCTTAGCGTTGCGCGCGGGTTGGAACGGTCAGGAGTTCGTGTGGGGCGCGGGGGCAGGGATTTGGAATCTCCTGCAAGCAGAATTCTCCGCGCAAGCCGGCGGCTGGGCGTTCTCCATCGAGTTGGTTTTTGGCAGCCCCTAGAGATATCTATATAATGTTAAGTAGATAAAGCAGATGGGAGGCTCTATGGTCAGTCCAGAGATGCAGGTCATCTTGGGAATCGCATTGGTAGCTCTCTCAATTGCGGTGATTTGGGCGCTGTGGCAGCGCACGGCGCGCCGGAGCGTCACCGCGCTGCTCTTATCGTTGGGGACTCTCGTAGTGCTGGTGAGCAGCGGGCCGGTTCTGTGGTGGCAGGTCTCGTCGCGCTTCCAGAGCACGATACTTCAGCCGAAGGTGCTGAAGGAGGAGGCCAGCTCGGTTGAAGAAGAGAAGCCGACAACCCCTTCCAAGTGGGATCGGCTCCAGAGCGTCGTAAAGGAGTTGCCGTGGGCGTTGGGCGCGCTGGACGAAGCGTTCTATGACTATATCGCTGTGGAAGAGGGCGAGAACGTCTCTATGGTCTTGCTCTTGGTCTTAGTGAACGAAGAATCTCTGCGACAGTATCAGAATGCGGGAGGGCACCCCGAAGAGCTGGGCTTGGTGGGGGCAGCGCTCCCTGTGCCGTCAATCTTGGTCATCGTGTACGCTATGGGCGAAGGAATCTTTCACTTGAAGGAGTTCAGTCTAGCGCAAGGCCAAGAAGGAGGGAACGAGCGACGGGTGGCGTTGCGAGAGGTAGCTGTAGCAGAAGACCCCTTGGGGCGAGCACTCTGGATGCGCTTGAAGGGGAGTTTTCCGCAGTTTCCTAATCTGTTAGCACACGTATATCCCGGAGAGCAGCTTATTGGGCTTCTGCGTCTTCCTCGTGGATTCGATCCCAATCACAGTTTGCAGATCTATTACGGATCGCACGGGGCAGTGTTGCTGCAGAATCCGTGATGCGCAGCTAGTCGCTCTTTGCTGTACACAAAAAAGGAGGTGAGGGGATGAACCCCTCGCAACAACGATGGCTCCTCATCGGAGGTCTGGTCTTTGTCGGACTTCTCGTAGTCGTTGGAATCTTCTGGCTGACGCGACCACCGGCAACGGTGGTCGTCTCTCTTCAAGGGACGGTCATCAGCGGAGATGCGCGTGATTTCTTTCTCAAAGACGTCGAACTATTAGATCAAACGTTGGTGCTCTGCTCGCGGGAGCGCTTGGCTGTGCACTCGGAGATCCCCAGCCCTAAGATCACCCCCGGAGATAAAGTCGAGCTGAAGGGGGAATACGACGCCGCCCACTGCCGCGTCACTGCAAAATCCCCTGAACACTATGTGCGCGTCACCGTTCCGGCACCGGTGGCCATTGAGCTAGAGGGGATCGTCATCCGTGCGAGCCGCACAGGGTTTGCGCTTCGCAATGTCACCGTCTTGGATGGCCCTC
>JANWXV010000198.1 GCA_025057405.1 Candidatus Bipolaricaulota bacterium
CATGGGCACGGCTGGGCTAGTTCGCCCTCTCCCTCGCAGGGAGAGGGAACGGGGTGAGGGTGCGTGATGTTCGAGATCTTCGACTATGAGTTCATGCGTCTGGCGTTTATAGGGGGGACTGTTGTCGCGATCCTCGCCCCGACGATTGGGATCTTCTTAGTGCCAAGGCGCTACGCGCTCATCGGTGATGGGCTGGGGCACATCGCGTTTGGCGGGATCGGGCTGGCGCTCTTTCTGAAGTTCGAGCCGACAGCGACGGCGCTGGCGATCGCGATCTTAGCAGCGCTGGGGATCGAGCGCCTGCGGGCCGCGGGGCGCTTGAGCGGCGATGTCGCGATTGCGCTCTTTCTCTCTGGAGGGCTGGCCATCGGGCTGCTCTTAGCGCGTCTGGCCAAGCGCTCGACCGATCAGTTGTGGAACTATCTGTTCGGCAGCATTCTGACGCTCAAAACTGAAGATCTCTGGCTGATGATCCCCTTGGCGCTGGGGGTGCTAGCCACCGTCTTTCTGTGGCGCCGGGAGCTGCTCTACAGCACGCTCGATGAAGAGACGGCGCGCGCCTCCGGAGTGGCTGTCTCTAAGATCAATCTGCTCTTCGTCTTGCTGACGGCGGTGACAATCGTCTTATCTATGACGATTGTGGGATTGTTGCTGATCTCGGCGCTGATTGTGCTCCCCGTTGCGGCGGCGTTGCAGCGGGCGCGCAGCGTTCGCCAAGCCTATCTGTTGGCGCTTCTGGTGAGCCTGCTCTCGGTCTATCTGGGCTTGATCGGGTCGTATTATCTGGACACGCCCCCAGGGCCGACGATCGTGCTGAGCGCCTTGGGGGTCTTTGGAGTGCTGAGCCTGAGGCGCTGAAAGCAAGACGGCGGCGGGGGAACGCCGCCGTCGCACCGCGCTGCCCTTCTGTCAGTATGCTGTCTGGACAGCTTGATGGGATACTGACGCCTCCTTCAGCGCGGTCCCCGTCGAAGATACTCTTTTATAGTCTGTAGGATGACTTCAGCGACTGTCCATTGGTACGTGAAAGTGCGCAGCTTGAGTTCTTCTTGAGGGTTTGTGAGGAAGCCCACTTCGATCAAGACCGTGGGCATCTCCGCCCAGCGAATGAAGAGGCGCTGGTGCTTGATCCCCCGGTCGGTCACGCCCAACGCCCGGGTGAGACGCCTCTGCAGCAGAAGGGCTAGCTCGCGGCTCTGGGGATAGTTGTTCTGAGCCGTGTCGTCGCTGACGAGGACTTCGATGCCGTTGGCCGCGGCGTGTCGAGGGTGGGCGTTGGCGTGGATGCTCACAAAGAGATCGGCGTTGAGACGGTTGGCCAGCCCGGTGCGCTCCCGATGGGGGATATAGCGATCGTCGCTGCGCGTTAGAATCACCGAGATTTCGGGGTCGTAGAGGCTCATCAAGCGAATGAAGCGTGCGATGGTGAGAGTGACGTCTTTCTCTTGGGTGCCGTAGTAACCGACAGCTCCGGGGTCGTGGCCGCCGTGGCCAGCGTCAATCACTACAAGAAAGGGGCGAGATTGGCTCTGAGCGAGGGGGGCATATCCGAGGAGGATCAGCACCAGCAGAGCGATAGATACGGATTCTTTCGAGCGCATCGTTCAAGCTCCCTGATCGGTTTCTAGAGGCGA
>JANWXV010000199.1 GCA_025057405.1 Candidatus Bipolaricaulota bacterium
GACAAGAATCTTTGGGTGGCGATCTTGACGGGAGCCGGTGAGAAAGCCTTCTGTGCGGGGGCCGACTTGGAGTATATGGCTCAGTTTGTAAAGCTTAACTCGATTGAGCGTCGCGAGCAGCGCGAGCGCGAGCCGGGCCTAGGTGGCATCACGCGACATTTACAGATTTGGAAGCCCATTATTGCTGCGATCAACGGGCACTGCTACGGCGGAGGACTTGAAATAGCGTTAGCGTGTGACATTCGCATCGCCTCAGAAAATGCCAAATTGGGTTTGTTAGAGACAAAATGGGGGATTCTCCCCGGCCAAGGGGGGACGCAGCGATTGCCTAGATTGATTCCCCTAGGCAGAGCGTTAGAGATGATCTTCACCGCGGAGCCGATAGATGCCCACGAAGCTTTTCGTCTGGGGCTGGTCAATCGAGTTGTCCCGTTGAAAGACCTGATGCCTACGACGATTCAGGTGGCCCAGAAGATCTGCGAGAACGCGCCATTGGCCGTGCGCTACGCCAAAGAGGCTGTCTGGCGTGGGCTGGATCTCCCATTAGAAGAGGGCTTAAGAGTAGAGCAATTCTTGGCGAACTTGGTGCGCGACAGCGCCGACACCCAAGAGGGGATGCGCGCCTTCGCGGAGAAGAGAAGACCGAAGTATGAAGGGCGATAAATGAACTCACTAGCTTAGCAGATGAACTCTAATGCCAACCGTCGCAGCACGCTCTCGAAATCCTCAGGCAGCGGCGCTGCCACGCGCACGGTTCTCTGCGTCGTGGGGTGAGCGAACTCTATCGCCGAAGCGTGCAGCAGCATTCGCGTCACGCCTAACTCTTTACGAAATCTCTCGTTGATCTCGGATATTCCGTACAAGTCATCGCCGACGATGGGAGACCCAATGGCCGCAAAGTGCGCTCTCAACTGATGAGTGCGCCCCGTGCGCGGCTGGGCTTGAACGTACGAGAGCTTCACTCCCCCGTGCTCACAGAGCGCTAAGCGCTGATAGTCCGTCTGGGCGTAGATGCCCCCACGCCGAACGGGAACCATCAGCGCTAGCCAGCGCTCTCTGTCCATCTGTTTTTGCAAGTGCAGCCGAATCGAACCCCGCGGGCGGATCTCACCGATCAAGAGTGCGCGATACTCTTTCTGAATCTTTTTCAGTTTGAGTTGACGATTCAGAGATTGCAGCGCTCTTTTGGACTTGGCGAGGATTGTCACCCCCGAAGTTTCTCTGTCCAAGCGATGGACAAACGCGGGCGCAAAGTCAGAGACGAACCCCGACCCTTGCAAATATTCTAATGCCCACGCCAGCAGCGTCGGCTCGCCCTGGTGACGGCGATCCCCGTGCATCAGCAGTCCTGCAGGCTTGTTCAGCACCAACAGATCGGCGTCTTCGTAGAGGACTCTTGGCGCTTTTGCTATTGTCTCTCGGTTCATTTGTCGCTATCATTCTGACACGATTTCCCTAAAAGTCAAGGAGGGTTGAAATTAATGTTGCCCAGAGATACGCTCAAAGAGCGAGTAGCGATCATCACGGGAGGGGGGACGGGCTTGGGTCGAGCGATGGCCTTAGAGTTTGCGCGCTTGGGGGCGCGGGTTGTCGTGGCCAGCCGCAAGTTGGAGAGCTTGCAGCAG
>JANWXV010000019.1 GCA_025057405.1 Candidatus Bipolaricaulota bacterium
GCTCGACCATCGCCCACAGTCTATCTGCGCTGGGGTAATCCGGCGCGCCCTCGTAGAGGAAGACCGTCCCGCCTAGCGCCAACCCACCGACGACCTCCCACGGCCCCATGATCCAGCCCATATCGGTCACCCAGTAGAGAAGATCTCGATCTTGCAGATCTACTTGGTGCGCGACCTCTTGGGCGATCTTGACTAAAAAACCCCCGTGGACGTGGACCGCGCCCTTGGGGCGCCCCGTCGTCCCCGACGTGTAGATGATCATAAACGGGTCTTCAGAGTCGGTGGGTTCGGTGGGGCAGAGATGGCCCTCACCCCCGACCCCTCTCCCGTAGTGACCTACGGGAGAGGGGTGCCCGGAGGGCGAGGTGAGGGCCTGCACAACCATCACTTCTTTCACCGTGGGGCAGAGCTTTTGAGCTTCGCGGGCGATCTTCTCCATCTCAATACGAACGCCCTTGCGCGAAAAGCTCTCGGCAGTCAGCAAGAGCTTCGCTTCACAATCGTTGAGCCGGGCAGCCACGGCCTGAGCGCCGAAGCCCGAAAAGATCGGGGTAAAGATCGCGCCGAGCTTGGCACAAGCCATCATTGCTACTACAGTTTCGGGCACCATCGGCATAAAGATTCCAACGCGGTCGCCCTTGGCGATGCCCCTCTCTTTGAGAATATACGTCAAACGATTCGTCTGTTCCGAGAGTTCTCGGTAGGTGACCCGACGGACGGAGCCGTCTTCGCCTTCCCAGATGAGCGCAAGCTTCTCCGGGCGGGTGCGGGCGTGCTTCTCTACGCAGTTATGCGCGATATTGATCTTGCCCCCGACGAACCACTTGGCCCACGCGATCCCCTCAGAGACGTCCAAGACTCGCTTATACGGCTCGAAGAACTCGATCTCTAAATCTTTGACGACGGCGTCCCAGAACCATTCGATCTCTTCTGTGGAGCGGCGTACTAGCTCTGTATAGTCTTTGATCTGGTGCTTCTGCATGAAGCGCCAGACATTGCTCTGCTCGATGTACTCTCTGGTGGGAGTCCACGCGAATTTGTGCGCCATACAGCTGACCTCCTTTTGAGGCCCTCCCCCCGCCCTGCGGGCACCCCTCTCGTAGGGGCAGGTTCCGAACCTGACCCTTACACGAGGGCCGGGGTGAGGGCGTTCACTCCACCGTCACGCTTTTCGCTAGATTTCTTGGCTGATCTATGTCGGTGCCGCGCAGGTCTGCAACGTGATACGCAAAGAGCTGCAACGGAACGGCAAAGAGCATCGGCGTCACCCAGCGTGCGGCTGCTGGGACTTCGAGGATAAAATCTGCGAGATGCTCTAATTCGCGCTGGACGTCGTCGGTTACGGCGATCACCACGCCGCGCCGCGCCCGCACCTCCTGAATGTTCGATAAGACTTTCTCATAAACGCTGTTTTTGGTGACCAGCACGATCGTAGGCATATCGGGGTCTATCAGGGCGATGGGGCCGTGTTTTAACTCCCCCGCCGCGTAGCCCTCAGCGTGAATATACGAGATCTCTTTGAGCTTGAGCGCGCCCTCGAGCGCGATGGGATAGAGCAGATCGCGCCCTAAGAAGAGAAAGTGCTCTTTCTGATAGAAAATCTGAGCGAGCTGCACGATCTGTTGCTCTTGTTGCAAGAGCTTTTCGATCAACACCGGGGCTTGAGCTAGTGAACTCAGCGCTTCTTGGGTCTGAGATGGCGAGAGCTTTCCGCGCACTTGAGCGATATAAAGCCCTAACAGATCGAGCGCGGCTAATTGCGCTAAGAACGCTTTGGTCGAAGCGACACCGATCTCCGGCCCGGCGTGGGTGTAAAGAGTTGCGTCGGACTCGCGCGTCAGCGTCGCCCCCACGACGTTGACGATGGAGAAGACCGTTGCGCCGCGCTCGCGCGCCATGCGCACTGCTCCCAGCGTATCGGCCGTCTCGCCCGACTGCGAGATCGCGATGACCAACGTCTCTTGGTTGAGATATGGCTTGCTGTAACGGAATTCTGAAGCCATCTCGACAGTCAACGGCAGATCGAGCAGCTCGCGCCAAAGATACTTCGCTGCTAGAGCAGCATAATACGCCGTGCCCATGGCCGTCAGATAGATAAATTTAGCGTTCTGGATCTTTGATCGAAACGCTTCTAATTCGGGGAGGAGGATCTGGCCCCTCTCTAGGTCGTAGCGTCCCTGGAGGGTATGAGCGACGGCTTGGGGCTGCTCGTGGATCTCTTTGAGCATGAAGTGCTTGTAGCCCTGCTTTTGCGCGGTCAAGACGTCCCAATCGACCTGTTGGGGCGCGCGTTCGATCTTCCGTCCCGAGAAGTCGTAGATCTCGGCGCTGTTGCGCCGCAGCACAGCGATCTCCCCGTCGTGGAGCACCAGCATCTGGCGAGTGAAGCTCAAGAGCGTCGGGATATCCGAAGCGGCGAACGTCTCGTTCTGGCCCAGCCCCACGACCAGCGGGCTGCCCTGGCGGGCGACCACGATCTCGTTGGGGTTGTCTCGGGCCATCACGGCGATCGCATAAGCGCCCTGTAGACGCTGCACGACCGTGCGCACGGCCTCGAAGAGATTGCTCCCATCGTAGCGCTCTTCAATCAGATGGGCGATCACTTCGGAGTCGGTCTGAGAAGCAAATTGATGTCCGCGACGTTGCAGCTCTTCTTTGAAGGGCAGATAGTTTTCTATAATACCGTTATGAATGACGGCGATCTGGCGGTGTTCGTCGGAGTGCGGGTGGGCGTTGATGTCGGTAGGCGGGCCGTGGGTGGCCCAGCGGGTGTGCCCCAACCCGACCGTCGCCCTGAAGCTTTTGTCGCGCAGGCGCTCAGCTAAATCGCGCACTTTGCCCGCGCGCTTCTCTACATAGAGCGCATCGCTCTCCAGCAGCGCGAGGCCGGCGGAGTCATAGCCGCGATACTCCAGACGCTGCAACGCTTCTAATAATAAGTCTTTCGCCGGACGATGACCCACATATCCCACAATGCCACACATAGAACGAACCGCCTCCTCACCGGTATAGTATATAACTATGAGCACATTCCAAGCAAGGCCCTGCAAAGAAGCTCGAAGGTTATCTGGGTCATTTTGTCGAAGGCCGTAGGTCGTGCTATAATGCTGATCGGAGGATGGTCACAGACTATAATACGGGAGGTCGAGCCATGCTGCGCGAAGTCGAAGTGAAGGCGCTGGTGATGGATCCTCAGCAGCAGATGCCGGTGCTGCTCCTGCGCGAGCCGCAATCGGAAAGAGTTGTCCCCGTCTGGATCGGGCACCCCGAAGCGACAGCGATTGCTATCGTCTTGCAGAACCGCGAGTTTCCTAGGCCGCTGACGCACGATCTCTTGCGCGCTACCCTCAAAACCCTGGGCGCCGAGCTGGAGATGATCGTGATTGACAGCATCCAAGATTCGACGTACTATGCGACGCTCCACGTGCGCGACTCCCAGAAGCAGTCCCATCAGATCGACGCGCGGCCGTCGGATGCTATTGCCATTGCGTTGCGCACCGGCAGCCCCATCTATATCTCTGAAGAGATCTTTCAGATCGCCGCGGTGGAGATGCCCTCCGGAGAAGAAGACTCCAACGGCAAGCGCGATAAGTTCGTGAACTTCGTCGAAGCCGAGATGCGCCTGGCCGAGTTCAAGCGCTTTGCTGTCGAGCCATAAGGGAGAGGTCTTGCTCCGACGCCTGAGCGATCTGCCCATAGAAGGGAAACGCGTTCTCGTCCGCGTGGACTATAACGCCCCCCTTCAAGAGGGTCGTGTCCTAGATGACACCCGCCTGCGCGAGAGCCTGCCAACCCTTCGCTATCTTCTCCAACACCGAGCCAAAATTATCTTGCTCAGCCACTTGGGACGCCCCAAGGGCAAGCCCGCAGCAGAGCTGCGTCTTGACCCTGTCGCGCAGCGCCTCAGCGAACTCTTACATATCAAAGTGCACAAGCTCGACGATTGCGTCGGCTCAAGCGTTGAGGCGTTCATCGCCCAGATGAAACCCGGCGAGGTCGTGCTCTTGGAGAACGTGCGCTTCTATCCCCAAGAGGAGGCCAACGACGAACGCTTTGCTCAAGAGCTAGCAAAGCTTGGGGACTGTTACGTCAATGACGCTTTTGGGACGGCCCATCGCGCCCACGCGAGTACTTACGGCGTGGCGCGTCTGTTGCCTTCGGCGGCGGGTCTGTTGCTCGAACAAGAAGTGACGACGCTCCAGCGGGTGCGGGAGAACCCCGCGCGCCCGTTGGTGGCGATTGTCGGAGGGGCCAAGCTCGCCGACAAGATCGGGGTATTAAAAGATTTCTTGGACAGAGCTGATGTTTTTCTTCTGGGTGGGGGCGTTGCGTTTACGCTGCTCAAAGCCCAAGGCGCTTCCGTGGGAAGCTCGTTAATAGACGAAGATTTACTTGAAGAAGCGCGACTCTTTCTCGCGGCGGCGCGCGCGCGCGGTCGGCGCGTCGTTCTCCCGCAGGATGTCCAGATCGCGCAAGCATCTACAGCGAGTCTGCAATGGGCCGTCTCTCGGGCCGATCAGATCCCTGACGGGTGGCAGGGCTGGGATATTGGGCCGCAGACGATTAAGACTTTTCAAGAACAGATCAAAGACGCGAGAACCATCGTGTGGGCGGGGCCGCTGGGGCGCTTTGAGCAGCCGCCCTTTGATCGCGGCACGCGCGAAGTCGCCCGCGCAGTGGCAGCGTCGGGGAGTTTTGCAGTGATCGGAGGAGGGGACACGGCGGCAGCCCTGCGCCAGAGCGAATGTGCGCACGCCAAGAATATTTACTTTTCTACGGGCGGGGGAGCGGCCTTGGAATTCTTAGGGGGTCGAAAACTGCTTCCCATCGAAATCTTGTGCCAATAGCCCTACCCCCACGAAGAGGGCGGCAGCACCTCGGGAGGCACCAGATCGCGTTCGAGAGCGTACTTCATCAGATGAGGCAGCCCCCCCTTGAAGTGAAACGCGCGATAGCCCGCAGCGCGCATCTCTTCAGCCAAGTGCGCGCTTTTGAACCCTAGCTCGCAGTAGAGCACATAGAGACGATCCCGATCGAGCTTGGGGAAATCTTGGAGAGCTTGAAAGAAGTCCATCGAGAGCGCGCCCGGATAGTGCCACGTTTGATACGCTGATGGGGAGCGCAAATCTATCACGACGGCTTCGTCGGGAATCTCTTCGATCTCAATATCGCTGAGGGAGAGGCTCTCTGGGTCTGCGCGGCGCACGTCATAGATTTTGGGGGCATCCAACGCGCGCTCCAAGAGAGCGAGATCGAGCTTCTCTTCTTCGATCAGCAGCGCACGCAGGGAGGCCCCGGTCGCGGGGCGCTTGGGGAGCAGAGCGCAGTATTCTTCGACCGTAGCAGAGAGTTCGTACGTTCCGATGCGGCGCGCCAGCGCGAGGATCTCGTCCTTGTTGAAGCTCAGGAGCGGGCGCCAGAGCGGGGCGCGAATAGAGTGAGAAAGCACCGCGAGATTGCGCAGAGTCTGCGAAGAGACCTGCCCGATGGCCTCTCCGGTGACGATGCCCACACCGTGATGCTTCCACGCCACGCGCTCGGCAGCGCGATACATCAAGCGCTTCAGGATCAATTGCCAATAGCGCTTATGGGTCTTGGCCTGCAGCTCGCGCACGAGGGGCTGAAAATCGAGCGCATAGAGTCGGGGGTGATCTCCGTAGCTCCAGTCGCTCACGAGCTTCTTGGTGACTTTGAGGACGCCCTGCTCGTGAAGCGTCCCGCCCAGATTGCAGAAGAGATAATCCAAAGCGACGCCGCGCTTGAGCATGAGCCACGCAGCCACAGCCGAGTCAAACCCCCCAGAGATCAGGGCGAGCGCGCGGCCGCTGGCCCCGATAGGGAGTCCTCCGGGGCCGTCTCTTCTGTCGGTGAAGAAATAAGCAGTTCCGTCGCGGATCTCGACGTGCACGGTCACTTCGGGATGGGAGAGATCGACGCGTTGGGCATAGGGGAGCAGGGCCGCGCCGAGGGCGCGCTCGACATCCAGAGAAGAATAAGCCGTCTTGCCCGTGCGCCGGGCGCGCACGGCGAAGCGTCTTCCCGCGACCAGATCGCGGGCGAGCGTCTGCCCCGCTTTGACGATCTCTTCCAGTGTATGGGCGTCTCTCGGCTCGACGATCGAGAGCGAGTGGACTCCAAAGACGCGTGAGAGGATCTCTAGAGCCTGCGGCGCGTCCGTCTCCAGAAAGAAGCGGCTGTGCTCGCGGCGCAGCTCAAAAGCGATCCGCGCTTCTTGCAGCGCCGAGGTAATGTTCTGAGAGAGACGCCATAAGAAGCGCGTGCGGGTCTCGCGCGCTTTGGTCGTGATCTCTCCAGAGAAGCGAATTAAGATCAGCACTATTTAATTCTAAACAGCGCACTATTGACAAGCAAGCCTAGAGGGTGCTATAATAAACAATTAAGATAACTGCGGGCGTAGCTCAGCGGTAGAGTACCGGCTTCCCAAGCCGGGTGTCGCGGGTTCGAATCCCGTCGCCCGCTCTCGCTTTATCCGTCTAACCCCCTCAACAACGCGTGAATGTTCTTCCCCAAATCTTCAACGCAGTAGCCGCCCTCTAATACAGCGAACGTCGGAAGCCCCAGCGCGCGTAGGCGCTGCCCAATGCTCTCATAGCACCCCGTCGTCAGACCCAGCGACGCCAACGGGTCTTTAGAATACGTATCAAACCCCGCAGAGATCGCTACTTGTTCGACTCCCGTCAGGTCTATGGACGAGAGTGCTTCGTCCAGCGTCCGAAGATAGGCCCTGTCGCCGCAGTTGAAGGGCACAGGGTAATTGTAGCAGTTCTGCTCGGAGCGCAGCCCCGTCCCCGGATAGTTGGGGAAGCTGTGCACCGAGAGATAAACGACTTGGGGATCCCCCAGAAAGATCGCCTGAGTGCCGTCGCCGTGATGACCGTCTATGTCAACGATCAGCGTCTTCTGGCCCGACGCTCTGACGGCAATCGCAATGTTGTTAAAATAGCAAAACCCCGCGACGCGCTCTCTCGCGGCGTGGTGCCCCGGCGGGCGCATCAGCGCGAAGCCGTGCAGCTTCATCGCTTGGATCGCCGCGCCTGCGGAGAGCCGCGCGTACTCAAAGATATTGGGGTATCGGGGAGAGTCGGGGTCGTAGAAGCGCAGTTGCTTTACGTCTTCGAGGTGTCTGGGCGTGTGGACGAGCAGCAGCTCTCTTTCGGTGGCGGGTTCCGCAGGGACGAACTCGTAGCCGAGTTGGGGATCGCTCAAGAACTCATAAGCGCGAGCGAGCCGTTGGGGGTTTTCGGGGTGTCCGGGGGCACCGTACTCCAAGCAGTGTGGATGCCAGATCAGCTTCATTTTTTAATAATTTTTTAATAATTTAATTGCCCCGTGTTGGTGGGTCTAGGAAGAATTGAACTTCCGACCTCGCGCTTATCAGGCGCGCGCTCTACCACTGAGCTATAGACCCAAAGCCAGAATTATTTTAAACGCCAGAACCATTTCTGTCAAACGGGGGAGTCCGTTTGACACACCCTTCCGTTGGTTCCACAGGCTCTCGCTACTCGGTGATCCGTTCCAACTGCCCCAGATAGTGCCCGTGCCCCAGCCATTGGCCCCCGTCTATGACCAACGCTTCGCCGGTGATGAAGCTCGCGTAGTCGGAGACGAGATAAGCCGCCGCATGGGCGATCTCTATCGGCTGCCCAAAACGCTTCAGGGGCACCGTCGCTTCGACCAGCTTCTTCGCTTCGGGACTGGCCCAGAGCGCCTTCCCTGCCCCTTCGGTATCTATCGGGCCGGGCGCAATCGCGTTCACTCTAATTTTATAGCGCGCCCACTCGACGGCGAGCGTCTTGGTCATCGCCAAGACTCCGGCTTTGGCACAGGCGCTGTGCACCGTTCCCGGCCCCCCTGTCCACGCATACGTCGCCAAGATATTCAGAATATTTCCCCCGGTCTTCTGGGCGATCATCTCTTTACCGACGGCGCGCGAGCAATAGAACGTCCCGTCCAGCACAATCCCCACCACGGCCCGCCAACCGTTGACCGAGAGGTCCTCCGCACGACAGATGAAATTCCCCGCAGCGTTGTTCACCAAAATATCTATCTTGCCGAAGCGCTCTTTGGTCACCGCAACCAAATTATCAACTTGGGCCGGCTCGCGCACATCGGTAGGCACAGCGAGCGCCTTAGCGCCCAGCT
>JANWXV010000001.1 GCA_025057405.1 Candidatus Bipolaricaulota bacterium
GCGCAAGAGGGCCAGATCGGTATCGTCAATCTCGAATTTGCTCAGCGGCTTCTGCGCACGCAGGGGGTCGAGCGCGTCATCGTTCAGCTTCAAGAGATAGACCAAGCCGAAGCGTTCGCCCAAGAGCTGCGGGCGAAGCTGGCAGCAAGGGGGATCGCGCTGGACGCGCGCCCGTGGCAGAAGCTCACGACGTTCTACGATTCGATCCGGGCCTTCTGGGGCGTCTTCGCGGCGTTTACGACGATGGGGGTCTTCGTGCTCGTCCTCTTCAGCGTCTTAGAAGTTTTAACGATGTCGTTCTTGGAGCGCACCCGCGAGGTGGGCACGATCCGGGCCATCGGCACCACCCGCGCTCAGGTCTTTCGGGTCTTCTTGACCGAGGGGCTGATCTTGGGACTGTTGGGAGGAGCGCTGGGAGTAGCAGCGGGAGCGCTCTTGGGGACTTGGATCAACGGGGCCAACGTTCTCTGGCTGCCGCCGGGAGCCATTGATCCCGTGCCCGTGCGAATCGCTGTCAATCTCTCTGTGGGCGTTGTGCCGTTCTTGACAGCGCTGATCTCGACGTTCTTGGGCACGCTCTATCCGGCGTGGAAGACCGCACGAGCTAATATTGTCGAGGCATTGAGCTACGTCTAAACAAAGGAGTGAAAGAGTATGAAGAGACTTTGGAAGTCGGTCTTAGGCGTTGTCGCGGTGGCGTTTCTGATCGGATTGGCTTCGGTGGGGCAGCAGGCGCCCACGGATGAACAGCTTCTCGAAGCGTTGGACAAAGCGCGCTTTGTCGAGGCCACGTCGTTTACGATGACGGTCGAAGTCGTGGCTGATAGACCCGATGGCACCAAGCAGGCGGTCGTGCAGCTCTATTTCAAAGAGATCAATAAGAAGCGCTACGCGCGCATCGAGTTCTTAGCTCCCGAAGACCTCAAGGGGCAAGTCTATGTGAGCACTCCTGATGGGGTCTTCTTCTGGCAGCCGGGGCTGGCGACCCCCTTAAAAGTGAGCGGTCGGCAGCAAGTCTTTGGCGATTCGAGCGTTGCTGAAACCGTAGGCATCCAATTCAAGGGCGACTATAAGATAAGAACCCGAAAAGACGTAACGCTGCCGGGGAATAGGCCCGCTTGGGAACTCGACCTCGAAGCGACCGACAAGAGTGTAGCGTTTCAGCGGGCGACCGTGACGGCCGAGAGGGCCACGTTGCGCCCGGTCAGAGCACGACTCTTCGCCCTGAGCGGCGATCCCCTCAACGACGTGAGCTACCAAGAGTACGCTCTTTTAGAGAAAGACGAGTACGTCAAGAAACAGCTGATCGAGAATCAGCTCATTAAGACGAACAAGACGCTCTTGACGATCACCAAGATCGAAGCGAAAGATCTCCCGAACGATCTGTTTGACCCCAGCAGATTGGGGAAGTGAGCGACGTGCGCGTGCGATGGGCGCTGGGAGCGTTGCTCTTGAGTGTAGCTGCGATGGGCCAGGAGGCCCCATCGCTCGATAGACTTGTAGAGCTGAAGCGCGAGGCGCTCGCGGTCTTCTCGCAGATACTCACAGAGGGGATCGCTGCGGAGCGCCTCAGCGCCGTGAACAGTTTGGTTCGCAACGGCGACGACTCGGTTGTTCTGTTGCTCGCGGAGCGTTTGCTTAACGATGAAGCCTCGTTTGTGCGGCGAGGGGCGGCTGTTGGGCTGGGGCGCTTTCGCTCACAAGAGGCGCAAAGAGCCTTGCGTCGCGCTGCGCTCTCTGATGAGATCGCCAGCATTCGTTGGGACGCGGCGCTCTCGTTGAAAGATTCTGACGTCATTCTCGCGCTGCTGAGCCAGCGCGAGACGCTGGCAGCGGCGGCGCTCTCGCTGCAAGAGTCGGCAGCGCGTCTGCCGGGGGCGATCTGGCCCTCGGTGGAAGTCGCGTTGCTGCGTGCGTTTCCCGATGGCGAGAGCTTTAACGTCGTCGAGCGCGCCGCGATGCTGAAAGCGTTGGCACAGCTTGGCTCGCTCGGCGCTGTAGATCGTCTCCGTGCGACCCTCGCTGATAGCCAAGAAGACCCGTTTGTGCGCGGCGCCGCGGCGTTTGCGCTGGGAGTGCTGGGCGTGCGCAACGCCGTGCCGGAGCTGATTTCAGCATTGCGCACAGAGTCTGATTCGATACAAGTCGGAGCAGCGACGGCTTTGGGATATCTGCGCGAGCCAAGCGCCGTTGAGCCGCTAATCGCGCTTTTACAGACGGGGCGCTCGCCACAGGCGCGCGTGGCCGCGGCCGAAGCCCTCGGGGCCTTTGGCTCGCGAGCTGCTTCGGCTCTCGCGCAAGCGCTCTTGACCGATCCCGGCCCAACGGTGCGCCAAGCGGCTCTGCGCGGGCTTGCCCAGACCAGAAGCGCCGAGGCGACTCAAGCCGTGTTCGCGTTCTTACAGAGCGGGTATCTGCAAGGCTGCGATCCGAGCGCGTGCGGGAGCTTAGCGCTGGAGACGCTGCGCGCTCTCGCGACGCTCGGCCAAGCGCAGCTGGCCCTGCAAGTGGCGCAAGCGACGCTCAACGCCCTGCGCGAGGCGCTTCCGTTTCTCTTTGTCTTCGCCGAACTGGACTTGGTGAGAACCCTAAGCGCGGTGGGGCGGGTCGCGCCAGAGCTGTTTGACGCGCTGGTGCGCGACCAAAGTCCGTTTGTGCGTGCGCTGGGGGTTGCTGCTTATGCGAGCGTCTATCAAGCCGAAGCGCGAGCGACGCTTCTTCGATATGTCTCCGACGAGAATACGTTGGTGCGTCGGGCTGCGCTGGAAGGGCTGGCTCCGTGGGCCACCTCGGACGACACCGAGCTGTTCGCTCGGTTTGTCACCAACAGCGATCCGCGCACTCGTGTCGCAGCGCTCTCGGCCCTGGCGCGCGCGGGCGATGCGCGGGCGCTCGTGCCGTTGCGTCAGGCCCTGAACGCTCAAAGCTCTTCGGTCCGTCTAGACGCTGCCGGTGCCGCCTTGGCCTTTGCGATCCGCTGGAGCAAAACCCCTTCGTCCTCTGTGCCTTAGTATGCCCAAGATTTATAAGCTTTCGCGCACCCAAGTCGTGCCCGCGGATCTCGATAGAGTCTGGGAGTTCTTCGCCACGCCGCGCAACTTGAACGAGCTGACCCCGCCAGAGATGCACTTTGCTATTCTCTCAGGAGCGCAGGAGCCGATGTACACGGGGCAGCTCATCGAGTATCGGATTCGGCTTGTGCCCGGCGTTGTCGTCTCGTGGCTGACGGAGATCGTTCACGTCGAGCCGAAACGTCGTTTCATTGACGAGCAACGCTTTGGCCCCTATCAATTTTGGTACCACGAGCATCGCTTCGAGCCGACCCAAGACGGAACGCGCATCGAAGACCACGTCACGTACGCGTTGCCCCTTGGAATAATCGGCGAGATGATGCACGCGCTTTGGGTGCGCCCGCGCCTAGAAGCGATCTTTGACTTTCGCGCGCACGCGATAGCCAAGATCTTTCCCGCCTAAAGACGAATCGGGGTAGGGTTCTGAATCTGATGGGGATGCTCCGGCCCCGGATAGATCTTCAGTTTCTTGAGCATCCGGCGCCCTAGGACAGTCTTAGGGAGCATATTGCGCACGGCTTCTTCTAACGGCTTAGCGGGATGGCGCTCGATCATCTCCGAGAACGTCCACGAGCGTAGCCCCCCCGGATAACGCGAATAGTGATAATAGATCTTCTGTTCGGGCTTCTTCCCCGTCAGTTTGATCTCTTTGGCGTTGATGACCACGACGTAGTCGCCCACGTCTACGTGAGGAGTATAGCTGGGCTTGTGCTTGCCCATGAGAATCTTAGCGATCTGGGAGGCCAAGCGCCCCAGCGTCTTACCGCGGGCATCTACCACCACCCAGTTGCGCTGAAAGCGCTTATTTAAATCTTCTCTTTTCATCAAGGTCGTATGCTGCATAAGAGTTCTCCTTCTCTATAATAAATTCTAAAGCAAAGCGACCGGTTGCATGGGCGCTGAGAATATGCTATCATAGCACAACCGGGAACGTCTTGCAAAGAAGATGCCCTTGACGATGCAGGGACGATGGTTTATAATAACCCCTGCGTTTAGGGGATCGCTTTAACTCTTCGGCTGACGATCTCTCGCACAATCCATCTCGCCCGGTTGGGAGGTCTCTTCTAGAGAGACCGGACGCGGCGAGCAATGGAGATCAATCGGAATAAGAGGAGCATAGAGTATGCCGACGATCAATCAATTGGTGCGCTACGGGCGCACCCAGATCAAGAAGATCAACCGTCGTTCGCTGGCGCTGGGACACTGCCCACAGAAGCGCGGCGTCTGTGTGCGCGTCTTCACCAAGACGCCGAAAAAGCCCAACTCGGCGCTGCGCAAAGTGGCCCGCGTCCGTTTGAGCAACAAGCAGATGGTCACGGCTTATATCGGCGGTGAGGGCCATAATCTCCAAGAGCACTCGATGGTCTTGGTGCGCGGCGGGCGCGTGAAAGACTTGCCCGGCGTCAACTATCACATTGTGCGCGGGGCGCTCGACTGCGCCGGCGTCGAAGGGCGCAAGCGCGGGCGCTCCAAGTACGGGGTGAAGAGTTCGGCCACGGCCGCGCCCGCAAAATAGTCTTATGAGAGCGAAAATCTGAACTCAAGGACGGAATCAGCGATGAATCAGCATCCTATGGAACGCGTCATCCCGGGACGGTATCCGACGCCCGATGTCCGTTACAACAGCAGAATGGTAGAAAAGCTGATTAATTACGTTACAAAAGAGGGCAAGAAGTCTATAGCTCGCAAGATCGTCTATGAAGCGTTGGATATTCTTAAAGAGAAGACGGGGGAGCAGCCGTTAGAGGTCTTTTACAAAGCTCTGAACAATCTCATGCCCAAGCTGGAGACGCGCTCGCGCCGCGTCGGCGGTTCGTCGTATCAGATCCCCTATGAGGTCCCCGAGGAGCGCCAGCGTACGTTAGCGCTGCGGTGGCTCGTCGGGGCTGCGCGCAACCGACGCGAACACTCGATGGCGGCACGCTTGGCTGCCGAGATGCTCGACGCCCTCAAAAACCAGGGCGAGGCCATCAAAAAACGCGAAGAGACCCACCGCATGGCCGAATCCAACCGCGCCTTCGCCCACTACCGTTGGTAGGTCGATCCCCCTATGAAAGCCCTCGGATACAACCTCGACAAGATTCGCAACATCGGAGTCATCGCCCACATTGACGCGGGCAAGACGACTACTACGGAGCGCTTGCTCTTCTACACCGGGCGGATTCACGATATTGGCGACGTGGACGAGGGCGACACCGAGATGGACTGGATGCCCCAGGAGCGCGAGCGCGGCATCACGATCACGTCTGCCGCGACAACTTGCTTCTGGCGCGACCATCAGATCAATATCATAGACACCCCCGGTCACGTGGACTTCACCGCCGAGGTCGAGCGCTCGCTCAGAGTCCTCGACGGGGCTGTGACCGTCTTCTCTGGCGTCGATGGCGTCGAGCCGCAATCCGAACAGGTCTGGCGCCAAGCCGATAAATACGGAACTCCCCGCATCGCGTATATCAATAAAATGGACCGAATCGGCGCTAACTTCAAAGCCGCCGTCGAGTCTATGGTGCAGAAGCTGGGGGTGCGCCCGCTGCCCTTGCAGTTGCCCTACGGCGAAGGCGACCAGTTCGGCGGCGTCCTAGATCTGATTAAACAGAAGCTTATTATCTGGGACCCAAACTCCAAGGGAGCCAAGTTCGAATATCGAGAGATCCCCAAGGAGTATCTGGACGACGTCCAAGCCTATCGCGAAAAGATTTTAGAGAGCATCTCCGAAGTGGACGAAGAGATTTTAACGAAATTTTTAGAAGGGCAGCCGATCTCGGAGGCCGAGATCCATCGCGGCGTGCGCCAGGCTTGTATTCGCCGAGAGTTTGTGCCCGTCGTCTGTGGCTCCTCGCTCAACAATATCGGCATTCAGCCGCTCTTAGACGCGATTGTGGACTATCTGCCCAGCCCGCTTGACCGCAGCTTCATCGAGGGCTTAGCGCCCAACGGCACGGGTGAATCTGCGAAGCAGCAGCGCCGCCCCACCCCCGATGAACCCCTCGCGGCGCTCGCCTTTAAAGTCCAGACCGACGAATACACCGGGCGCTTGGTCTATGTGCGCGTCTATTCTGGAAAGCTAGAGAAAGGCTCGTATGTCTATAACAGCACCACGGGCAAGACCGAGCGCATCGCCCGCATCTTTCATATGCACGCCAACAAGCGCACCGAAGTAGACGCCGTCACCGCGGGCAACATCGCGGCGGTCGTCGGCCCTAAAGAGTTGGTCACCGGCGACACGATCTGTGATCCGGAGAACCCGATTGTGCTGGAGAAGATCGAGTTCCCCGAGCCGGTCGTCACCGCTGCGATTGAACCCAAATCCGACGCCGATGAAGATAGACTGAGCGAAGCCCTCTACAAACTCACCCAAGAAGACCCGACCTTCCGATATAACGTAGACCCCGAAACGAATCAGATGGTCATCTCCGGCATGGGGGAGCTGCACTTAGAGATTATCTTTGACCGTCTGAAGCGGGAGTTCCGCGTCGAAGCGAATATGGGCAATCCCCAGGTGGCCTATCGCGAGACGCTGGCCGAGTCGGTCGAAGTCGAGGAGAAGTTCGTCAAGCAGACGGGCGGGCGCGGGCAATACGCCCATGTCTGTCTGCGCTTTGAGCCGCTGCCGCGCGGTCAGGGCTTTGAGTTCGTAGATGAGATCAAGGGGGGGATCATCCCCCGGGAGTTTATCCCCGCGGTGCAGAAGGGCATCGAAGAGTCTCTCTCGAGCGGCCCCTTGGGAGGATTCCCGATTGTAGATATTCGCGCTACGCTCTTTTACGGGTCGTATCACGCTGTAGATTCCAGCGAGATCGCCTTCAAGACCGCCGCGGCGCGCGCGCTCACCCAAGCCTTCGAGAGGGCGAAAACCCATCTGCTCGAACCCATTATGACCGTCGAGGTCGTCACCCCGGAAGAGTACGTCGGGGAGGTCATTACGGATTTGCAGTCGCGGCGCTCGCAGATTACTTCTATGGAAGTGCGCAACAACGCTCAGATTATCGAAGCCTTAGTGCCGTTGGCCGAGACGTTTGGCTATGCTACGCAGTTGCGCTCGATCTCCCAAGGCCGCGCGTCTTATCACATGCAGTTCTCGCACTACGAGATCGTTCCGGCATCGATTAAAGAAGAAGTCCTGAAGGGGAGAACGTAAGATGGCACGAGAGAAGATTCGCATACGATTAAGAGGCTACGATCACGAGCTGGTGGACGATGCGACCCGTAAGATCGTCAAGACCGCCCAAGAGACACGAGCGAAAGTGATCGGGCCGATCCCGTTGCCCACGGAGATCCATCGCTACACGGTGTTGCGGTCTCCGCACGTCAACAAGAAATCAATGGAGCACTTTGAGCGCCGGGTTCATAAGCGCTTGATTGACATCAAAGAGCCGACATCGGAGACGATCAACGCGCTGATGGATATTCAGTTGCCCGCGGGCATTGACATCGAGGTGAAGCTGTGATGGCTCTGGGGATTTTGGGCAAGAAGCTGGGCATGATGACCTGGTTCGATGCGCAAGGGCGCGCTCTAGCAGCCACGGTCGTGCACGCCGCGCCGTCGGTCATTACCCAAGTCAAGACCCCGGAGACCGACGGGTATAGCGCCATTCAGATAGGCTACGATACGATAAAAGAGAAGAACATCACCAAGCCCCTGAAAGGGCACTTTAACAAAGCCGGCGTCCCCCCCAAGCGCATTCTGCGCGAGTTTCGCTTGACGGAGCAAGACGTTCAAGCGTTCAAAGTGGGGCAAGAGCTGAACCTGACGATCTTCCAAGAGGGGGAACAAGTTGACGTCAGTGGGATTTCCAAGGGCAAGGGGTTTGCCGGCGTGATGAAGCGTCACGATTTCAAAGGCGGCCCCGACTCGCACGGCATGAGCGGCTGGCATCGGCGCCCCGGAACCATTGGGAGCATCCGCGCGACGGGGCGGACGTTCAAGGGCTGGCGCATGGCCGGGCATATGGGGCATGAACGGGTCACGGTGAAAAACTTAGTGATTCTGAAGATAGACCCGGAGAAGAACTTATTAGTCTTGCGCGGCGCGATCCCCGGCCCCCGTAAAGGGGTCGTGGAGATCCGCAAGCGCCCAGCGACTAAGAACGGGTGAAGCGACGATGAATCTTGTAGCGCCGTATTATAAGTTCGAGAGCGGAGCCGCTGGGGAGATCCAGCTCAGCCCCAAGCTTTTTGGCTATCAGATTAATAAAGACTTGCTCTATCGCGCGGTGCGCACGTATCTATTAAATCTGCGTCAAGGGACGCACGCGACGAAGACGCGAGGCGAAGTTGTGGGCACGGGGAAGAAGCCGTGGCCCCAAAAGCACACCGGGCGAGCGCGTCACGGCATGAGGCGCTCTCCCCTCTGGAAGGGCGGCGGGATCGTCTTTGGCCCTCGGCCCAAAGAGTACGACTATCGGCTGCCCAAGAAGATGGTGCGCCGCGCCATGCAATCGGCGCTGATCGCCAAGCTGCAAGCCGCGCAACTGGGGGTGCTCGATAGGGTCAGCTTGGCCCAGCCCAAGACCAAAGAGGGCCTGCAAGCCCTCGGACGCCTTGGTTTTCCCAAGAACGACGAGAAGCTGCAAAACGAGCTGCTGTTGGTCGTGTCGCGCTCCGAATACGGCTTGGCGGTGAAGAAGACGTTCGCCAATCTCCCGTGGGCCAAGTGCGTGGAGTCGAACTCTTTGACGGTTTACGATCTCCTAAAGTACGAGCATGTATTAATTACAGAAGCAGCGCTAGGCGAATTGGAAGCGAGGTGCGCGGTGGCGGCCGCGTCATAGAATATGACCCTAGAAAATATCTTGCTGGCTCCGGTGGTGAGCGAGAAGGGCTGGAGATTGCAAGAAGAGGGCAAGTATGTCTTTCGGGTCCACCCGGAGGCGAACAAGGTGCAAGTCAAGCGTGCGGTCGAGGGTGTGTTCAAAGTCAAAGTCTTGAACGTTGCGATGATGCGGATGCCGGAGAAACCAAGACGCCGGAAGTTCTATCAGCGCGGCGCGATCCCCGGTTGGAAGAAGGCAATTGTGCAGTTAGCGCCGGGGCAGAAGATCGACGTTTACAGATAGGGAGCTTACAGTATGCCGACACGAAAGTTTCGACCGACGACGCCGAGCCGGCGTCATATGGAACTGCCCGACTTCAGCGAGCTGACGACCGATCGTCCCGAAAAGAGCTTATTAGAGCCGTTGAAGAAGACGGGCGGGCGCAACAATACGGGCCGTGTCACCGTGCGCCATCGCGGCGGCGGCCACAAGCGGCGCTATCGCATTATAGATTTCTATCGGGATAAGATGGGCATCCCGGCGAAGGTCGTCTCGCGGGAGTACGATCCCAACCGCTCGGCGTGGATCTCGCTCTTGCAGTACGCCGACGGCGAGAAGCGCTATATTATCTCGCCGTTGCAGTTAGAAGTAGGCACGGTTATTGAAGCGGGCAAAGATGTCGAGGCGCGTGTGGGGAACGCGCTGCCTCTGAAGAAGATCCCCGTGGGCACGCTGGTGCACGGGGTGGAGCTTGCGCCCGGGGGACGGGCCAAGGTCGCCCGGGCCGCGGGCACGAGCTGCCAATTGATGGCCGTCGAGGGCGGTTACGCGCGGCTGCGCCTGCCCTCGGGAGAGATTCGACTTTTCAAAGAAGATTGTATGGCGACGGTTGGCCAAGTGGGCAATATAGATCATAAAAACATAGTGCACGGGAAGGCCGGACGAGTACGGCATTTGGGGATTCGTCCCACCGTGCGCGGCACGGCGATGAACCCGGTGGACCATCCGCACGGCGGCGGCGAGGGTCGTCACTATGTCGGAGGCCCGCCCAGAACGTTTTCGGGCAAGCCCGCCAAGGGTGTGCCCACGCGCAAGCCGGGCAAACCCAGCAGCCGATTGATCGTCACGCGACGCAACGGAAGGCCGGTGAGTTAATCTTATGGCACGATCGCTGAAGAAAGGGCCGTTCGTTCACCCCAAATTATTGAAGAAGGTCGAGAAGCTCAAGCGCGGCGAGATCTCCGAGATCAAGACGTGGTCGCGGGCTAGTATGATCGTCCCGCAGATGGTGGGACTGACCATCAAAGTCCACAACGGGCGGATGCACGTGCCCGTCTCCATTACCGAAGCGATGGTGGGGCATCGGTTGGGGGAGTTCGCCCTGACGCGGACTTTTAAAGCCCACGGCGGCGTGAAGAAGAAGCAAGCCCCGCCGCTCAAGTAGAGAGAGCGTGTACTCTTATGGAAGCCAAAGCGATTGCGAAATGGGTACGGATATCGCCGCTGAAGGCGCGCCTGCTCACCAAGCAGCTGCGCGGCCTGAAAGTAGATGAGGCGTTGAAGCTGACGCGCTTCGGGCGCGTGAAGGCGTCGGAACCGGTGCGCAAGTGCTTAGAATCTGCGATTGCGAATGCCGAACACAATTATAATATGGACGTCGATGCGCTCTGGGTCAAAGAGGCACGAGTAGATCGCGGGCCGTTCTACACGCGCGTGCGCCCCGGCTCGCGGGGGAAAGTGGGCTACCGGCGCGTGCGCACCGCGCATATTACGATCGTCGTCTCGGATGGCCCCCGGCCCACTAAAAACACACAGCCAAGAGCCAAGGAGGCGAGCGCCTAAACGCTATGGGACAGAAGATCCATCCGTACGGGCTTCGTCTGGGGATCACCAAGAAATGGAAGTCGGACTGGTTTTCTGAGAAAAAAGCCCCAGAGTACGTCAAAGAAGATTATGAGATTCGGCGCTTAATCAAAGAGCGCTATCGCGGCGCGGGGATCGCCAAGGTGAGCATCGAGCGTCCCACAGAGCAGTCGGTCTCTCTGGTGATTTATGCGGCGCGTCCGGGGATTATTATCGGCAAGGGCGGGCAAGAGATTGATAGCTTTCAGAGGGAGTTAGAATCCAAGTTCAAGCGCAAGGTGAAGATCTCGATTAAAGAGATTGACAGTCCGGATTTAGAGGCGGTCTTGGTTTCCGAAGACATCGCGGCGCGCTTGATGAATCGCATTCCGGCGGCCCGTGCCATGAAAGAAGTGATGCAACGGGTGATGACGCATGGGGCGCGCGGGGTCAAGATTCGCTGCAGCGGGCGCATTGGCGGCGCGGAGATCGCACGCTCGATGGAAGTGAAGACCGGGCGGGTGCCGTTGCAGACGATCCGAGCCGATATTGACTACGGGCAGGCCGAGGCGCTGACGAAGTACGGTCTGATTGGGATCAAAGTCTGGCTCTATCGCGGCGATATCTATCGCAAGCGGGGAGGTGAGGCGCGTGGCGCTGTTAGCTCCCAAGCAGCGAAAGTTTAGAAAAGACCATCGTGGGCGGCGCACGGGCAAGGCGCTGGCCGGCTCGGAGGTCGCGTTTGGGGACTTCGGCATCCAAGCCGTAGAACCCGCGTGGATCACGGCGCAGCAGATCGAAGCGTGCCGCACGGTGATGGTGCGCGAGATGGAGAAGAACTCTAAAGTTTGGGTGCGGATCTTCCCCGACAAACCCATCACCAAGAAGCCCGCGGAGACCCGCATGGGCAAGGGCAAGGGCGATCCCATCGGGTGGTGCGCCGTCGTGAGAACGGGGCGGATTCTGTTTGAATTTACGGGTGTAGATCGGGCGAAGGCCGAGGAGATCTGTCGGTTGGTGAGCTACAAGTTGCCCATCAGGACGCGGCTGCGCGAGCGGCTGCGCCTGGGCGGGGAGCGCTGATTATGAGCAAACAGGCGGCGAAGTTGCGCGAACTGAGCGACGCGGAACTCGAAGCGAAGCTGCGCGAACTCCAGCGCCAGCTCTTCACGGTGCGGTTCGCGGTGGCGACCGGGCAGCAAGACAACACGGCGTTGTTGACGCAGACGAAGCGCGAGATCGCGCGGACCAAGACGATCTTACGCGAGCGTCGGTTGGGCATTCCGAGAAAGTAGGGACGCGTTATGCCGAAGCGAGTCTTATTGGGACGGGTCGTGAGCGACAAGATGCAGAAGACGATCACGGTCTTAGTCGAGCGCAAAGTAGAACACCCGCTGTATAAGAAATATTATTTTCAGCGGGCGAAGTTCTACGCGCACGACGAGAAGGGCGAGGCAAAAGTGGGCGATCTCGTCAAGATTATTGAGAGCCGTCCGCTGTCGCGCCTCAAGCGGTGGCGCTTGGTGGAGGTTGTCGAACGCGCCCACCCCAGCCAGATCTAACGGGAGCAAAGTTTATGATTCAGATACGGAGTATTCTCAAAGTCGCGGACAACTCGGGCGTCAAAGAAGTTCGCGTGATCAACGTGATGGGGCAGCCCAGCGCGGCGTGGGGGAAGATCGGCGATATCGTCGTGGCGTCGGTGCGCAAGCGCATCCCCACCAGCGAGATCGACAAAGGCGCTGTCGTGAAGGGCGTGATCGTGCGCACGCGCCAGCCCTATCGGCGCGAGGACGGCAGCTACATTCGCTTTGACGACAATGCCGTCGTCTTGGTGAACGCTTCGCTGGAGCCGTTGGGGACGCGCATCTTCGGGCCGGTGCCGCGCGAGCTGCGCCAGAAGAATATGCTCCGCATTCTCTCGCTCGCTCCAGAGGTGCTCTGATGAACAAGATTCGCAAAGGAGACACTGTCCGTGTGGTCGCGGGGAACGACAAGGGCAAAGAGGGCGAAGTGCTGCACGTCTTCCCCAAGGAGCAGCGCGTTATGATCAAGGGCGTCCAGATGATCACGCGCCATCTGCGCCCGTCGGCGAAGCACCGCGAGGGCGGCATCGTCCAACAAGAAGGGACGATTCACATTTCGAACGTCTTGTTGATCTGCCCGGAGTGCGACCGCCCCACGCGCGTGGGCTTTCAGGTCACCGAGACAGGCGAGAAGCTGCGCCGCTGCAAACAATGCGGCAAGACGTTTGACTGAGGGAGTTTGCTATGCTCTACGAGCGCTATAAGAAAGAGATCGTGCCCAAACTGATGAAAGAGCTGGGCTATAAGAATATTATGCAGGTGCCCAAGATCGAGAAAGTCGTGATCAATATGGGCATCAAAGAGCACGATGATCCCAAGAAGATCGAAGGGTGCGCGCGCGATCTGGCGCTGATCTCGGGGCAGAAGCCCGTGATTACCAAAGCGAAGAAGAGCATCTCGGACTTTGGGCTGACCAAGGGGGACCCGGTGGGCTGCCGAGTGACGTTGCGCAAGGTGCGCGCTTATGCGTTTCTAGAAAAATTCTTCAATATAGTGCTACCCGCGATTCGTGATTTTCGCGGGTTATCGTCGGATTCGTTTGACGGTCGGGGCAACTTTTCGTTGGGCCTGACGGAGCAGCTCGTCTTTCCAGAGATCAAATACGATCAGATTGCCAAAGTACAGGGCATGGATATTACGATTGTGACGACGGCGAAGAACGACCGAGAAGCACGGTATTTGCTGAAGGCGCTGGGAGCGCCCTTCAAAGACTAGGGAGGTTCTCTGTATGGGTAAGACATCGTGGATTCACAAGTCCATGAGCACACCGAAGTTCACGGCGCGCCGGGTACGCCGGTGTAGCCTGTGCGGGCGTCGTCGCGGGTATATTCGGGATTTTGGGATTTGCCGGCTCTGCTTTCGCGCCATGGCTCATCGCGGTGAGCTGCCCGGCGTGCGCAAAGCCTCGTGGTAAACTTCAGAGAAAGGCGATTATGGATCCGATTGCAGATATGCTGGCTGCCATGCGCAACGCCAATGAGCGACGGCTGCGCGAGACGCGCGTGCCCTTTTCGACCGTGAAATTGGGTATTCTGCGGATTCTCAAAGACGAGGGCTTCATTCAGGACTATCGTATTGAAGGCGACGAGAAGAAGCGCGATCTGGTTATCGTGCTCAAATACCAGGGCAAGCGCGGGAAGGACCCGGTGATTGAGAGATTGGAGCGGGTCTCTACGCCGGGGCGACGCGTCTATGTAGGGGTGGAGGAGATTCCGCGGGTGCGCAGCGGCCTCGGCGTGGCGATCTTGAGCACGCCGCGGGGCATATTGACCGGGAAGGCCGCGCGCAAAGAGCGCGTCGGCGGAGAACTGTTGTTGCGCGTTTGGTAGAGCACAAAGGGAGAGAGAGTATGTCCCGAATTGGAAAGTTGCCCATACCGGTGCCCAAGGACGTCAAAGTGACGATCCAGCCCGATCGAGTCTTCGTCGAGGGCAAGGCGGGCAAGCTCACCCAGCTCTATGAGCCTCAGTACGTGAGCGTGGAGATGAAGGACGGCACGATCGTCGTGACGCGCAAGGGCGACGAAAAAGAATTCAAAGCGCGGCACGGGCTGTATCGCTCGCTGATTGCTAATATGATTCGCGGGGTGCAGCAGCCCTATACGAAAGTTTTGCAGTTAGTTGGGCTGGGATATCGTGCCAAGCTGGAGGGCAAAGAGTTGGTCTTAGAGATCGGTTTTCACGATCCGGTGCGCTATAAGCTGCCCGAGAACGTCAAAGCAGAAGTCAAAGACCAGACGGAGATCACCCTGACCAGTCCCGATAAGCAGTTGGTCGGCGAAGTCGCAGCGGAGATCCGGGCGCTGCGCAAGCCGGAGCCGTACAAAGGCACCGGGATTCGCTATAAAGACGAGCAGATCCGGCGCAAGGCGGGCAAGCTGGCGGCCGGGGCGGGGGCCAAGGGTGCGGCAGGAGGAGCATAGCGTATGAGACTCAATCGCACGGAGCGACGCCAGCGCCGCCATCGGCGGGTGCGCGTCAAGACGTTTGGCACCCCGGAGCGCCCGCGGCTCTCGGTGCACAAGAGCTTAAAGCACGTGCGCGTGCAGATCATTGACGATACCGTGGGGCAGACGTTGGTGGCTGCCAGCACGCTGGAGCGCGAGTTGCAGCTCAAAGACAGCGCGGTCAAGAAGGCGCAGACGTTGGGGCGCGTGATCGCAGAGCGGGCGCTTCAGAAGGGCATTAAGAAAGTTGTCTTCGACCGCGGTGGGTATCGCTATCATGGGGTTGTGAAGGCCTTGGCAGAAGCCAGCCGCAAGGCGGGGCTGGAATTTTAGTTAGAAAGAAGGGGTTTTATGGCGAAGAAGCAGAGTTCGAGTGCTGCAAGCTCCGGGGCCGGCACGGGGCAGCGCACGCGCGCCCGTGAGCGCGAGCGGCGTGCCCCTGTGGACGGCATGGAGAACGAAGTGATCGATCTGCGCCGTGTGGCTAAAGTGACTAAGGGCGGGAAGAATCTGAGTTTTCGCGCTACGGTGGTCGTGGGCAACGGTCAGGGGCGTGTGGGGATCGGCAAGGGCAATACGCGCGAGGTGCCCTCTGCGATTCAACGCGCGATTCACGATGCCCGCCGACGGCTGATTCAAGTTCCGTTGATCGAAGAGCGCACGATCCCTCACGAAGTGTGGGGAAAATTTAAAGCATCGCGGGTCTTGCTCAAGCCGGCCTTCCCCGGCACGGGGATCATCGCGGGGGGCACGGTTGGGGCGATCTGTCGGCTCGCGGGGATTCGCGATATTCTCACGAAGGCCCGCGGCTCGACCAACCCGTTGACGCTGGCGCTGGCCACGCTCGACGGGCTGAGGCGATTGCGCACGCTTGAACAAGTAGCTCAAGTCCGGGGCAAGAAACCCGAGGAGGTCTTGCAGTGAAGTTGAGCGATTTGCGTCCGACACCCGGCAGCAAGAGGCGCCCCAAGCGAGTTGGGCGGGGCAATGCCTCTGGGCATGGCACGTACTCGACGCGCGGCGGCAAGGGCCAGACCGCTCGCACGGGGTATCGCATTCCTCCCGGCTTTGAAGGCGGCCAGACGCCCCTGTGGAAGCGCATCCCCAAGCGCGGCTTCAAGAACGCCCTGCGCCGAAGTTATGTGCCTATTAATATAGGTCAGCTCGACGAGCGCTTTAGTGAGGGGGCTGAGGTGACCCTGCAAGCGCTTGTCGAACACGGGCTGATGAAAAAGTCGGAGTCTGTGAAAGTTCTAGGGGACGGTTCGCTCAAGAAGCGATTGATTGTGCACGCGCATCGGTTCAGCCAAAGCGCTAGAGAGAAGATTCTCGCGGCCGGCGGTCAGGTGATCGAATTGGAGCCGCGGCCTGCTCCCGCTCCTGTTGCTGAAGAGGGGAGCGCAGCGTCTGCCCCGCAGCCCAAAGCAGCACCGGAGCAGGCTTCCCAAGAAGCGCCCGCAAAATCCAAGAAGAAAAAAGCTGTTGAGAAGAAGCCCAAAACGGAGCAGTGACCTATGATAGAAGGATTGTTAGAAGCATTTAAGATTCCAGAGCTGCGCAAGCGCATTCTGTTTACGATCTGGGCGATCTTGGTCTTTCGCTTGGGGGCGTGGATCCCCGTGCCGGGGGTCAACCCGCAAGCAGTTCAGGATGTCTTTGCTCAGCTAGGGCAGTTGGGCGCGTTTCTCAGCGCGTTTACCGGAGGGGCGCTGGAGCGCTTCTCGATCTTTGCTTTGGGAGTTATCCCGTATATTAACGCTTCGATTATTTTGAGTCTGTTGGTTCCCATCATCCCCAAGCTCAAAGAGATCCAAGACCGCGGGGAAGAGGGCCGGCGCGTCATCAACAAGATCACGCGCTACGGCACGGTCGGCCTAGCCATCTTGCAGAGCATTGGTACGAGCTACATTCTGCACAGTCAGGGGCTGACGCAACCGAACCAACCCTTGTGGAACTTCATGCTCATCTCGGTTGTCACGCTAACCACGGGGACGATGTTCTTGATGTGGCTAGGGGAGAGGATCACCGAGAACGGCATTGGGCGCGGGATCTCAATGCTGATCATGGCCGGAATTCTCGCCGATTACCCTCGGTATTTTGGCCAGATCTGGTTCGACGTCACAAACAATCCCGATCCAGCAAAGTTCTTATGGATCCCGGTGATTATCGCGATGTTTGTGATTGTCACCGCCGGCGTGGTGATGGTGCAACTGGGCGCCAGACGCATAGATATTCAGTACGCCAAGCGCATTGTGCGCGGGCGCGTCTACGGCGGACACAATACGTTTCTGCCCCTGCAAGTCAATCAAGGGGGTGTCATCCCCATTATCTTTGCCAGCGCGCTCCTCGCGATCCCCGCGACCTTCTTCCAGATGGCCCAAAATGCTGAGTGGTGGCCGATCCCCAACGAAAACAACCCCGGCTGGATCAATGGGCTGATCGCGTTTCTCAACTGGATGGCCGATCATTTCAATCGCGGAGCTGAGCTGTATATGTTTCTCAGCGCGATTCTCATCTTCTTCTTCACGTATTTTTATAGCGCGATCGTCTTTAATCCCAGAGATTTGGCAGAAAATCTGCGCAAGTGGGGCGGTTTTATTCCGGGGATTCGTCCGGGCAAGCCCACGACCGATTTTATCGAGTCCGTGCAGGCGCGCCTGCTCTTCATCGGCGCGGTCTTCTTGGTCTTCATGGCGCTCTTGCCCATGATTATTACGAACGCAAGCGGCTTCACGGCGATCTTCTTAGGCGGCACCTCGCTCTTGATTGTGGTCGGCGTCGGTGTAGATACGATCAAGCAGATCGAAGCCCACATGGTCGAGCGCCAGTACGAGAGCCTCATTGAGAAAGGGGCGGCCTTCGGGCGGCGGTCCTAATGGTGCGCAAGATTGTCTTTCTGGGGCCTCCGGGGGCCGGCAAGGGCACGCAAGCGGTGCGCCTGGCGCACGAGCTGGGGGCTCCCCATATTGCGACAGGGGATCTCTTGCGCTCGGAAGTACAGAATAAGACAGAACTTGGGATGAAAGCCAAAAGCTATATGGACCGCGGTGAACTAGTCCCTGATGAGCTGGTCGTGGCCATGATCCGCGGGCGGTTAGAAAACGCTTCGGGATTTGTGCTTGACGGCTTCCCCAGAAACTTAAAGCAGGCGCAGTTGCTCAGCGGCGTGACGAGAGTCGAGAGGGCGGTGCACTTCGCGCTTTCGCGCGAAGAGATCGTCAAGAGATTGAGCGCGCGGCGGATCTGCACGCAGTGCGGACAGGTCTATAATCTGCTGGCGCGCCCGCCCAAGCACGATGAGATCTGCGATGCGTGTCATACTCGGCTTGTGCAGCGCAGCGATGATCGTCCTGAGGTGATAGAAAATCGCGTGGAGGTTTACACGCGGGAGATCAAGCCCGTCTTGGAGTTCTATCAGAATCAGGGCGCGTTGCGCGAGGTGGATGCGCGCGGCAGCGTCGAAGATGTCTATCGCGCGGTGAAGAGAGCGGTGAGCTGAGAGATGATTCGTCTGAAGTCCAAAGAAGAGATTGCGATCCTGCGCGAGAACGCCGAGCTGCTTCAGGCGATTCTCTTGCGCTTGACCGAGGAGGCCCGTCCCGGCGTAGCCACGCTGGAGCTGGATCGCAAGGCCGAGCGCTGGATCGCCGAGATCGGCGGGCGCCCGACGTTCAAGGGCTATCGGGGGTATCCCGCGACGATCTGTACATCGCTGAACGCCGAGGTCGTCCACGGGATTCCCAGCGCGCAGCGCCTCTTGAAATCCGGCGATGTTCTCTCTATAGATATAGGAATGATGCGCAAAGGGTTCTGTGCTGATTTGGCGACTACTGTCTTGATCGGCGATAGCCCGGAGTATGTATATCAGCGTCGGGTGATGCAGCGAGCGGCCGAAGCGCTGCAGATCGGGATCGAGCAAGCGCGAGCGGGCCAGCGCGTGGGAGATATCTCCAGCGCCATTCAGAGATATATTAACAGTTACGGACTCTCGGTGGTCACGAACTTTGTGGGGCACGGCATCGGGCGCGAGATGCACGAAGAACCCCAAGTGCCCAACTACGGGACGGCTGGACAAGGCCCGTTGCTCAAAGAGGGCATGGTGCTCTGTATCGAACCGATGGTCGCCGACGGCCCCAGCGATCTGTTAGAGATCGAGGTGCTCGAGGACGGCTGGACGGCTCTGGCACCGGGAGCGCGCGTTGCCGCGCATTATGAAGCGATGGTCTTGGTCACTGCCGAGCCTATCGTTTTGGGTATAGGACTGTTTGAGCCTCAGGCGGCTCTGGTAGCGAGGTGAGGTCTCTATCAGCAAGGGTGAATTCATTCGCCGGCGGGGGAAGGTACTCGAAGCGTACCCCAACTCGATGTTCAAAGTGAAGCTGGAGGACGGCGGCGAGACGCTCTGTCACATTTCGGGGCGGATTCGCAAGAATTATATTAAGATTCTGCCCGGCGACACCGTCACGGTGGAGTTTTCGCCCTACGATCTGGAGCACGGACGGATTATCTACCGGGAGCGCGAGTAAAAGAGGTGTCACGCTATGAAAGTGCGTAGTTCTGTGAGAAAGATGTGCGAGTCGTGCAAGATCGTGCGTCGCCACGGTCGTATCTTGGTGATTTGCAAGAACCCTAAGCACAAACAGCGTCAGGGGACGTAAGGAGAAGTGAGAAGTTATGGCTCGTATCGCTGGAGTGGATCTGCCCAGCAACAAGCGCGTGGAGATCGCGCTCACGTATATTTATGGGATTGGTCGCCCGCGGTCGCGCGAGATCCTACAACAGGCACAGATTGACTTCAACAAGAGAGTCAAAGAGCTGACCGAGCAAGAGATCACGGCGTTGCGCAAAGAGATCGAGGCGAAGTATCAAGTAGAAGGCGACTTGCGTCGCAAGATTCAGAACGACATCGCCCGTCTCAAAACGATCAAGTGCTATCGCGGCGTGCGCCACACCGTCGGGCTGCCGGTGCGCGGCCAGAAGACGCGCAGCAACGCCCGAACGTGGAAAGGCCCGCGCCCGGCCAAGGCCGGCAAGCGCGACAAGGCCAAGTGAGGAGTTTCGGTATGAGAAAGATTGACCGCGCGAGATTGCACGTGCACTCGACGTTCAACAACACGATCTTGACTTTAACGGATTTGGAAGGGCGCGTTTTGGCCTGGGCCAGTCCGGGCACCCGCGGCTTTAAGGGCAGCAAGAAGGGCACGCCCTACGCGGCGCAGTTGGCGTGCGAGACGCTGCTGGCCAAGATGAAGGAGATGGGGATTCGCTCGTTGATCGTCACGGTGAACGGAGCCGGCCAAGGCCGAAACGCCATTGTGAACACGCTCCGAGGCGCGGGAATACGCGTGGAAGATGTCAAGAACGTTACTCCGGTGAGCCACAGCAGCAGCAAGCTGATCTGAAAGGGAGAAGAATTATGGGACGCCACACCGAAGCGAAATGTCGGCTCTGTCGTCGTGAGGGCGAGAAACTCTTTCTCAAGGGGGAGAAGTGTTACACCGAGAAGTGCCCGGTGGAGCGGCGCCCCTACGCTCCCGGCATGCACGTCACCAAGTTCGGGCGGCTGAGCCAATACGGCATTCACTTGCGAGAGAAACAGAAGGCCAAGCGCATCTATGGGCTGCGCGAGGAGCAGTTCAGAAAGTATGTGGCCCGTGCCAAGCGCGTGAAGGGCGTCACGGGTGACTTTCTGTTGGAGCTGTTGGAGCGCCGCATGGACAATGTCGTCTATCGAGCCGGGCTTGCGGTCTCGCGCGACCAAGCACGTCAGCTCGTCACGCACGGGCACTTTCTGGTCAACCAGCGCAGTGTGAATATCCCGTCGTTTCTGGTGCGGCCGGGAGATATTATCGAGCTGAAGCCCAATGCGTATGCCAAGCCGGGCATCAAAAATCTGTTGGAATCCAAGCCGCGCCACAGTCCCCCAGCCTGGCTGGAGCGCAGCGACGGGCGCGTCCAGGTCTTAGATCGCCCCAAAGTAGACGAATTGGAGCACAAGCTGCAGATGCATCTCATCGTTGAGTACTATTCACGATAGTGTTGCTAGAATTGGGGAGGAGGAGTATGCGCGCGGAGTTGGAGAAGCCCAAGATCAAAGTTCAGGGGTTGACCCCCACCGACGGGGTCTTCATCGTGGAGCCACTGGAGCGCGGCTACGGCATGACACTGGGGAACTCCCTGCGCCGCGTGCTGTTGGCTTCCATCCCCGGTGCAGCGGTCACCCGCGTGCGCTTTGAGAACAAATATCACGAGTACGACACCATCGAAGGCGTGAAAGAGACCGTTCTAGAGATCATTCTCAATCTCAAGGAGATCGCGTTTCGCCTGACCGACGGAGAGCCGAAGCATCTCTATCTGCAGCACGAGGGTGCGGGGGTCGTGCGCGCCGGAGATATTGAGCTGCCGCGCGGTCTGGAGATCCTCAACCCGGATCACGTCATCGCCACCGTCAACGAGAAGGGCAAGCTGGCTCTGGACATGGAAGTCGAGCCGGGGATGGGGTATCGTTCGGCGGAGCGCAACAAGCGCCGCGATATGCCCTTGGGGATTCTGGCGATTGACTCGGATTTTTCGCCGGTGAAGCGCGTCAATTATCGTGTCGAGCCGACGCGCGTGGGCGAGCGCACCGATTTTGATCGGTTGGTCTTAGAGATTCATACGAACGGGGGCATTCGCCCTGAGGAAGCGCTGCAGCGCGCGGCTCAGGTGCTGATCGAGCACTTTCAGTTGTTCACCCTGCCGGTGGGAGCGTCCGAACCCGTCGAAGTCGAACCCGAAGAACTCAGCAAATCCCTGGAAGAGCTGAATTTTGACAAACGGGCGTGCAATCTGCTCGCGGCCAAGAACGTCTTCACCCTCAAAGACTTATTGCAGAAGTCTCACGAAGAACTGAAAGACATTCATGGTTTTGGGGAAAAGACCCTGCAAAAAGTGCTCGAACAAGTCGAAGAGCTGGGCTATAAACTGAAAGAGAGCAAACGGAGCTGATCTGGTATGTGGCATCGCAAGGGATTTCGCAAGCTCAATCGCGATCCGCAGCATCGCAAGATGATGCTGAAGAATCTCGCCAAGGAGCTGATTGATCACGGCAAGGTGGACACAACCGTCGCGCGTGCTAAAGAGAGCGCCCGGCTGGTAGATCACTTGATCACGCTGGCGAAGCGAAACACCCCCTACGCTCGCCGTCAAGCGTTTGCGATTTTGCAAGACCCCAAACTTACCGATAAGCTTTTCGCCGAGCTTGGCCCCAAGTATATGGGGCGCAGCGGCGGCTACACGCGGGTTCTGAAGCTGCCGCCCCGCCCCGGCGACGGCGCGGAGTTGGCGCGCCTGACGTGGGTCTAGTGCTTCACGATAAAATCCGAAAAACCCACCGACTTCGTTGGGGTAATTCGGAAGAACGGGGTCGTATAGCGAACGAGCGCTTGTTTTTGGGGAGTCTCCCCCGCCGTGAAGAACGCTTGCAGCACGAGTTCGTAGTCGGGCGCTAAGAACGTCCTGAAGAACGGGTCTTTGAAGGGCGCGAACTTAAAGACCGTTCGCACTCTATAGACTGTATATTCTCGTCGTCCGAGCCTGGTCTCCAGCGGGATGCGCTCGGTGCTGAGGACTTCGGAGCGCGCGCGCGCAAAGGGTTCCTCCCCCCAGCGGATCACTTCGGAGAAGAAGACGTTGTACTCATAAGTTTGTCCCACTTGCAGCGGCTTGCTGTAGAGATGATAGATCCAATCGTTGTAGGCCATCGCCCGCCCCGGCCAGGGGATCGTGGCTCGGAAGATCCCTTCGTACGTAGGCAAGAGAATCTCCATCTGATTGGTATCTACGGGCTTATAATATCCCTCTCCTTGGTAATCAGGGCGGTTGGGGTCAAGAAAATCAAACTTGATGGTGAAGCGCACTTCGCGCATGGTGAAGTCTGGGTGGAGAAAGTTGTACCAGTCGGTCGTGATGACGTTACCGGCTCGCACTTCAACGACTTGATGGAGCCTGAGGCCCTGAGGCCCTTGTAGAATGCGATCCGTGCTGATAGCTACGCCGTTGAGGTCTTCGTAGCGTAGCCAGCGGGGATAGGGGTCTTGTTTATCGTTGAGGCCGTCCTCGTCGGTGTCGGCTTTGGTGGGAATAGTAAAATAGACGAAATACTCTTCGCCGTCGAGCAGGCCATCGCCGTCGGTATCGGGTTTGTTCGGGTCGGTGCCCAAGATTCGCTCTTGGGCATCGGTTAGCCCGTCGTTGTCGGCGTCTTGGGCAACGGCATCTAGGGCCAGCAGCGCGGTGATGAGCGCTAGAGTTAAGAGAATGCGCATAGGTCTCTCCTCCTAGTTCAAGAATGTCATTCTGAGCGCAGCGAAGGGTCTCGATTCTTCGCTGCGCTCAGGGTGACATTCGGTCCGGTCTTGGAGCAACTCTCGCCCGGCCTTCAGTCGACCTCTCCCTTGCAGGGAGAGGGCTGGGTGAGGGTGAAAAGTTCCCGTCTAACCCCACGTCAACGCTCTCCCATCGTGAGCGAACGCTCGCTAGAACAGAGATCAGCGCGGGGAAGAAGAGCACAGTGGCCACAAACGCATACGAGACGGCCAATCCGACCAAGAGTCCGAACGCGCGGTTCCAGGTGATCGTAGCGGCCAAGAGCACAAAGAAGGCCGAAGCCGTCGTGACGAACGACGCAAACAGCGCTTCGCCGGTGCGGGCCGTCGCTTTGACCAGATCGCGCTCTTCGAGGAATCTCTGCAACAGATGCACGGCATAGTCCACCCCCAACCCGATGCTGATCGCCGCGACGATGGCCGTCGCGGCGTTCAGTTCTAAGCGCAGCAGCATGACCGTCCCCAAGAGCAACCCCGTCGTCAGCGTCATGGGGAAGAGCGTCGCTGCTCCCCAAAGCGCTGATCTCAAGATAAGCGCCATGACGACAAAACAAAGCCCGAACGCTACGATCAGCGATTGCACGAACGACTGACGGAGTGTCTCCAACCCCAGCTCTTCCAGATAGGGCACCCCGGTCAGTTCGACAGAGAGACCCAAGGCTTGGAGCTTGGCGATCACGGGTTCGAGACGTTCAGCTATATCTTGGGTGACGCGCGCGATCCCGGCTTGATCGGCAAAGCGCATCGTGTTGACGCGCACGACCGCAAGACCCTCTGAAATATACATTTCAGCTCGCCAGCGCAGCGACTCTTGCGCAAAGATCTCAGATATTATCCAGCGATAAGCCGCGTCGGGGTCTTCGACAAAGCGCTCTAGAAAGCCTTGCGACAGTGGGGGATGAGCCGCGCGCACGTCGTCAATATAGTGCGCGATGCTCGTCACCTTGTGCGCATAGGGCGAAGCGCCAAGGGCCTCGGGGATCTCTTTGAGCAAGAGCCTCATCACGCCGAAGCGCACGATATCGCCCTTCAGTAAGATCTGAACTTCGTCATACGTTCTGAACTCGTCGTTGATCTGGTCGTAGAGCC
>JANWXV010000200.1 GCA_025057405.1 Candidatus Bipolaricaulota bacterium
TCCGCCGGGAATCCCCGGCTCGACCAGGCCCTCGTTGGGGCCGATCACGTTGGGCTCTGGGGGGATTTCTCCCAAGCGTCCGGGGATGGGCGTGGGGGTGGGTGTTGGAGTAGTCCCGGGTGGGGTTGGGGGAGTGGGTTCGGCTTTCGGGGGTTCTGGTTCGGTCTTGGCGGCGGGTGGCGTTGGCTCTGGAGACGACTTAGGAGTCGGTTGGGGGGCAGACGGTGCTGATGGCTGTTGACCGATGGTTGTGGGCGATGGATGAGGCTGTTGCCTCCAAGGTTCAGCGATCAGAATCAGTGCTGCAGCGACGACGACTAAAATCCCTAAGAGAATCCAGAAGCGTGTCTTGTCCGACACAAGCATCCCTCCCCTACAGACTCCGTAGAGTCTGCTGCTCGCTCTTTAAAGATTAGCACTTTTTGAGAAGCTCTTCAAATCGCGCGCTCCAAGACGGCGAGAAACGCCTCTTGAGGGATCTCGACCTTCCCAACCGCTGCGAGCCGCCGGCGCCCTTCTTTCTGACGCTCCAAGAGCTTGAGCTTGCGCGTCACATCGCCCCCCGACATCCAGCCCGTGATGTCGTTGTGCCGAGCTGGGATCGTCTCTCGCGCCAAGACGCGCTTGCCAATAGCCGCTTGCAAGGGAATGGGGAACATCTGCGAGGGGATCTTCTCCTTGAGCTTCTGACAGAGCGCACGCCCAATAGCATACGCTTTCTCACGATGAACGATCACCGAGAGCGCATCTACCGGCTCTCGATTGACAAAGAGATTCAGCTTGACCAAATCTCCGGGACGATACCCGATAGGCTCGTAGTCCATCGAAGCGTAGCCCTGCGAGCGTGATTTCAGTCTGTCATAGAAATCCGTGGCGATCTCGGCCAAGGGCAAGTCATAGTGAATCGCCACGCGCCCGTCGCTGAGAAAGTCCATCTCGCGGTACTCGCCGCGCCGTTGCTCTAATAGCTCCAAGATAGACCCCAAGAAGCGTTCGGGGGTGAGAATCTTGAGCTTGACGAACGGCTCGGCGACCTCGGCGATCTGTCCGGCGTCAGGGAATTTGCTGGGGTTGTCGCAGCGCAGCCTCTCGCCGTTCTTGAGCGTGATGTGATACTCGACGCTGGGGGCCGTGACGACCAGGGGAATCTTGAACTCCCGTTCCAAGCGCTCTTGGACGATCTCGGCATGAAGCATCCCCAAAAAGCCTACTCTAAAACCCCGACCTAGCGCCTCGGAGTGCTCCTCTTCAAAGCTAAACGACGCATCGTTGAGGCTGAGCTTCTCCAGCGCGTTGCGCAGCACTTCAAAATTCCCCGGGTTGGTGGGATACAGCCCAGCAAAGACCATCGGTTTGAGAGGACGATAGCCGGGCAGGGGGCTTTCACACGGGCGCGCGCTCTCCGTGATCGTATCGCCGACGCCGATCTCGCGCACGTCTTTGATCTTCGCGGTGAGATACCCGACGCTGCCGGGGCCAAGCGCGTCGCTCTTCTTCATCTCTGGCGTGAAGATCCCGACTTCTTCGACCGTAAACTCCGTCCCCCGGCCCATCATCTGGATCGTCATCCCCGGCTTCAAAATCCCATCTACAACGCGCACACAAGGGATCGCGAA
>JANWXV010000201.1 GCA_025057405.1 Candidatus Bipolaricaulota bacterium
GAGACCCTGTACAGATCAGCGCCGACGGGCTGCGCTCTAAATTCACGGATGCGCAACCGCGGCGAAGCTACAGCGTGTCTGAAGCTGAAGAGCATGTTCTTGTGGCACTCTTCGGGGAGAAACTTCGGCGGCGGATTCACCCACGTGTAGAGCAGCCGCCAGCCCCCAATTTCAACCCTTCCCAATTGGGGATGCTCAAAGGGCGTCCAGTTCTGAAAGCCCGCGCCGTTCAGCTCCTGATCTTGCCAGTGCAAGAGCTTCAGCTCGTCTTCCTCGCTGCGCTCACGGAAGAACTGAATAAAATCTTTGACTTCGATCCCCGCGTGCGCCGCGATGCTCCACAGCTCGGTCGTGTACGCGAAGACGCCGTAATTGTCATAGGCCCAATCGTCGAAGACCCCGGTGATCGGCTTGTTCTTATCATAGCGAAACTCGTCGTTGACCGAGACGCACCGATAGCCCGTGGCGTCGGTGCCGCGCTCGCCGATGGCTTTATAGACAGCCAGATCAAAATTGGGAAACGCCGTGTCGGGCTTGCCGCTGTAGGGCCTCAAGATGACCCCACTCGTGGTGTGATAGGTCAGCGCGCCGCAGATATTTCTGTGCTTGTAGAAGAACTCGACGACGGCCCGCACTTCGGACTCCGAAGTCGGGTACTCCCCCGCGCCTTGTTGCCCCGACTCGATTTGCCACTCGTGGGGGAAATTTCGGTTCAGATCAAGACCGTAGGGCGTCGGCGCGACTTCTTTACGGAAGCCGTCGTAATTCAGAAATCTGCCCTCGGTGTAGAGTCTGTAGAACGGCCCGTCTAGATCGTCGGGCTGGCGCTTGAGCATCAGTCGTGGGTCTTTCTGAGAGACCTTCCATTCGCCCAAGGGGTCTTCCACGCGCATCTGGAGAATCTCCCCGTCGCCGTTAATATCTTCAGGATGCAGCCCGTCTTTGATCTCGTGGAACGGATAGAGCCGCACGCTGGAGCGCACCCATTTCTGGGTTTTTAAGACATACTCTGTGCCGTCGGGGCTCATACGGGGGAGAATATAGAACGCGCGCGTGTCCAACAGATGCGTGACCAAGCGATCTGTTTTATAGTTTTCTAACAGATACCAGATCGTGTAGAGCGCCACGGCGCTGCCGCACAGCTCAACGGCGTGAATGTTCGCGTCAATCCAATACGCGGGCTTTTCGCTATCTGGTCCAGTCTGGGTGTTGGTCACCACGGCCAGCCACAAGTCGCGCCCCTCGTAGCTCTTGCCAATAGATTCTAGACGCACCAACTGGGGATAGGCTTCGACAGCTTGATGCAGAAACTGCACCATCTCGTCGTAGCGATAATAACGGTTCGGATCGTAAGAGAGTTTCGGCATAGATCCTCCTCTGTTTGTTGGTTGCTCTTTGCAAAGAGGACACTATTCTACTAAAATACTCCAAAGCGAGCAGGGGAGGGATCGCCGTGAAGCTCGCGCTCACGTTTGACGATGTCTTGCTCGTGCCCAAGTACTCCGAGATCTTGCCCCACGAAGCCGACGTCTCCACACGACTGACCCCCACCATCA
>JANWXV010000202.1 GCA_025057405.1 Candidatus Bipolaricaulota bacterium
ACGAGACGCGCCTTGGCCCAGAGCGCGACGCCCAGATTGACCCCCACCGCAAAGTCTTAGAATCCGGTGTGAAGTTAGCATTTGGCTCCGACGGGATGCCCTTCGGCCCCTTATACGGGATCCACTGCGCCGTCCACGCGCCACACCCTTATCAGAGAGTCTCGCTTGAAGAAGCGCTTCGCGCCTATACGCTGGACGCCGCCTACGCAGGGTTTGAAGAGCGTTCTTTGGGATCGTTGGAACCGGGCAAGCGCGCCGACTTCGTCGTGCTGAGCGAAGATCCCACACACACTAAAGGGATCAACGAGATTCGCGTCGAGCGCACCTATCTGGATGGCCGGTGTGTCTATGGGGGAGCGTAGCGAAGCATCACGCTACGCTCAGGGTGATATCCCAATAGCCAATAGCCAAATAGTAGGAGGAGAGATCGTGAAGGCTGTGATTCTCTGCGCCGGTGAGGGGACGCGCATGCGTCCGCTCACCTACACGAGCGCCAAGCATCTCATCCCCATCGCCAACAAGCCCGTGATTCTGTATAGCTTGGAGACGATCGCGGCGGCGGGCATCCGCGAGATCGGCATCGTCGTCAGCCCCCATCGCGAAGAGGAGTTCCAACTCACTCTGGGCGACGGCGCGCGCTGGGGCCTCAAGCTCTCGTACATCTTGCAGCACCAGCCCAAGGGGTTGGCCCACGCCGTCTCGTGCGCGCAGGAGTTCGTCGGGCACGAAGATTTTCTCGTCTATCTGGGAGACAATCTGTTAGAGAACGGCGTGACGGCGTTGGTCAGCGAGTTCCAGCGTGAACGCCCCGATGCTTCTATTCTCTTGGTCCGCGTCGAAGACCCGCGCAGCTTTGGGGTGGCCCAGCTCCAAGACGGCCAGATCGTCCGAGTGATCGAGAAGCCCAAAGACCCGCCGAGCAACTTGGCGATCGTCGGCGTCTATCTGTTTAACGCGAAGATCTTCGAGGCGATCCGCGAGATCAAGCCCAGCTGGCGCGACGAGTTAGAGATCACCGATGCGATCCAGAGACTCATCGAGAAGGGCTATCGCGTCGTGCCCCATCTCGTTCAAGGCTGGTGGAAGGACGTAGGCAAACCCGAAGATATGCTGCACGCTAACCGATTGCTCTTGGAGCGCATCGAGACGCGCCTTGAAGGGGAGCTAGACGAGCGCTCTCACGTGAAGGGCCGGGTTCAAGTCGCCGCCGGCGCGCGGATCGTCAATTCTGAGTTGCGCGGCCCGCTGGTGATCGGCGCGAACGCCGTCATCGAAGACTCGTTCATCGGGCCGTTCACGGCGATTGGCCCGCGCGTCCAGATCAAGGCCAGCGAGATCGAGTACAGCATCGTGATGGAGGGCACGGCGATCTCCGGGGTCGGGCGTGTGGATCACAGCCTGATCGGTCGGAACGTCTCGTTGGGGAAGAGAGAGCGCCGTCCAGAAGCGCTGAGCTTTGTCTTGGCTGACAACAGCCACGTGCAGTTGATCTAGAGCCGGGCTAGAGCGAACGGGAAAGATAT
>JANWXV010000203.1 GCA_025057405.1 Candidatus Bipolaricaulota bacterium
AATCAGCTCGACGAGCTGATCGGCTTGGTCTCTATCCACGCCGGCGTCACGGTAGCGCATACCTCACGCAAATTGCTCATACGCCTTGAGAAACTCTTCTCTGGGGATACCTGCTTGAGTGCAGATCGTCCTCAACGTAGAGCGTTTAATGTAGGGGTGGTTAGGCATAGTCAAAGGTGTTTTTGTCCCGTCAGGATTCTCTCGAATCATAGCGATATGCTCGCGCTCTCGCACCATCTGAAAACCCAAGATTTTGAGGGCCTTGATTACACGCTCTTTTGGAGCATCCGCAGGGAACTTCTGGCTCACACGCTGACCCCTGCTTCAGTAATAAACGCTTCTAATACCGGAGACTCTTCTTCAAGCACTGCTGTCCCAAATGTCTCGACGTGAAACTTGATAGCCGATTGCACGTCAGCGAGTGCTTGCTCATACGTCTCTCCTTGACCCACCACAACCCCCTTAAGCCCTAAGGGGTAAGCCACATAACCGTCAGAATGCTTCTCCACCACGATCTTGATCTTCATAGCGTTCTATTCTAGCAGCTTGCCCCAGCATATACAATCACTTGGGCAGCAGATACTCCAACGCCGGATGGTCTGCAGGGAGACTGCCCTCGGGATAGCGCGCCGTAAAACACGCCGTGCAGAAGCGCTCAGCGTCTCTCACACATTCCTGAAGCTCCTCCACCGTCAGATAGACGATAGAGTCGGCCCCCAGAAAGCGCGCGATCTCTGGGATCGTCCGACTCGAGGCTACTAATTCTTCGCGCGTGGGCATGTCAATCCCAAAATAACAAGGCGCTATGATCGGCGGAGAGGCGATACGCAAATGGACCTCTCTGGCCCCAAACTCCCGCACGACGTGCACAATCGCCCGCGACGTCGTCCCCCGCACGATCGAGTCATCTACCAACGCTACACGGCGATCTTGCAGCACCTCGCGCAACGGCAGCAGCTTCATCCGCACTTTGTGAATGCGCGACGCTTGATACGGCTCGATGAAGCTGCGCCCCACGTAGTGACTGCGAATCAGCCCGAACTCCAAGGGCTTATGGAGTCTTCTGGAATACCCCAGCGCCGCCGGCAGCCCCGAATCGGGCACAGGCACGACGATATCTATCTCGTAGGTTTCTTTCTCGGCCAGGCGCGCGCCACAGACTTTGCGAAACTCATAGACGTTCTGCCCAAAGAGCGTGCTGTCGGGACGCGCAAAATAGATAAGCTCAAAGATGCACTGGCGTCGTGGGCGCGCCGGGCCGAAGCGCGCCGAGTGCATCCCGTCACGATCTATCACGAGAACTTCGCCCGGCTCGATCTCCCGCACCGCGCGAGCGCCCAGAATGTCAAACGCTGCCGTCTCCGACGCAATGCAGACGTCATCCCCCCGCCGCCCCAGCACCAACGGGCGAAATCCAAAGGGATCCCGCGCCGCGATCAGCTTGTCTCCATCAATCATCACGATCGAATACGCCCC
>JANWXV010000204.1 GCA_025057405.1 Candidatus Bipolaricaulota bacterium
ATCAAGTGCGCTAGCTTGAGCGAATAGAGACAGCAGACGCGCGAACAGTACGAGTTATAGTTTCTATCGCGCGAGCCGACGCAGTGGATAATCCCCACGGCTTTGGGGGTTCTGCCGTCGCGCAGACGAATCTCCCCGCCCGTAGGGCCGGCGGAGTTCGTCATGCGCTCGACTTCTAAAGCCGTGTAGACGTTAGGGTATTTGCCGTAGCCGTAGCGTGGGATGCGTCGGGCATCGAAGGGCTTGAACCCCGTCGCAATGATGATCGAGCCGACGACCACTTCTTTGATCTCGTCCTTCATCTCGTAGTTGATCGCTTTCGCTTCGCAGACGGTGGCGCAGAGCCGACAGTCGCAACAGATGCCGCAATCAATGCAGCGCTTCGCTTCGGCTATGGCTTGCTCTTGCGTGTAGCCCGTATGGACTTCGTCGAAGGTGCGTCTGCGAGCCAGCTCGATGCACGGCAGGGGGATCTGCCGTTGCATCGTGACCCCGCTGGTGTCAACCGTATAGGTGGGCTTGAACGGCCCTTCCAGCTCACGGCCCACGCGCATCTCTAATCTGTTCAGATAGCGATCTATCGAGATTGCGGCTTTCTTGCCAGCGTACATCGCATTGACGACGACGTCGGGGCCTGTGACGCAGTCACCGCCGGCGAAGACCCCCGGAACGTTGGTCTCAAGAGTTATTTCATCAACTTTGAAGGTGCCCCACTTCGTCATCTCTAGACCGAGCTTGTCGCCCAGCGACGCAAGATCGGGCACCTGCCCAATGGTCGCGATGATCGCATCGCAGGGGAGGACGAACTCCGAGCCGGGGATCGGCTCTGGGGCGGGGCGTCCTGAAGCGTCGGGCTTGCCGAGCTTCATCTTCAAGCATTCGAGAGCCGTCACGCCCGTCTCTTGGTTTCCTAAGATCGTCTTGGGGGCTGTGAGAAAGAGCAGTTTGACGCCCTCTTCTTCGGCGGCTTCGACTTCCTTGGGATCGGCGGGCATCTCGGCGCGCGTGCGCCGATAAACAATCGTGACGTCTTCCGCTCCACACCG
>JANWXV010000205.1 GCA_025057405.1 Candidatus Bipolaricaulota bacterium
CTGAACGTCTATCTCTATCGGCGTGAACCGCCCCGTCGCAGCCTCTGGCGGCGCAAGCTGTTCCAAGCGCGTCAGCCCGTGTTCGGTGAATATCAGCGTATGCCCCGCCAGACACTTCCCGCTCATGTTCGGGCCTGTCAGAATAATCAGCCGTTGGCTTTCGTCAAGGCGGCAGTCGTTGGGCACGAAGGGATTCTCGCTGAAGCGTTCCACGACGGGGTGGCGTCCGCCCCAGATGTGCAGGCGGTCTTCCGTGTCCACCACAGGGCGCGTGTAGCGGTAGCGGATGGCGTTCTCAGCGAAGGCGCACAGCACATCGAGTTCGGCTATTGCTTTCGCCAGCGACTGGATGTGCAGCGTTTGACGCGCCACTTCCGCGCGCACTCGGCAGAACAGCTCGAACTCCAGCGCGTTCATGCGCTCCTCCGCGCCCAGCAGTATCGCCTCCTGCTCTTTGAGTTCGGGCGTGATGAAGCGTTCGGCGTTGGCAAGGGTCTGCTTGCGGATGTAGTCGGGGGGCACTTTACTCAAGTGGGGCTTGGAGACTTCCAGATAGTAGCCGAACACAGCGTTGTAGCCCACTTTGAGGCTGGGGATGCCCGTGCGCTGGCGTTCTTTGGCTTCCAGTTGGGCGATCCAGCTTTTGCCGTCGGTGCGCACTTGGCGCAGGCGGTCGAGTTCGGGGTCGTAGCCGTCGCGGATGATGCCCCCCGATTTGAGGTCGGCGGGCGGTTCATCCACGAGGGCGCGTTCCAGCAGGGCGCAGAGTTCCTGCATTGGCGCAAGGCGCGGCGCGAGACTTGCCAGCAGCGTCGGCGTGTTCGGCAGCTCGCTCAGCAGGGCGTTTGTCTCGGCGTACAGGTCGGGGATGCGC
>JANWXV010000206.1 GCA_025057405.1 Candidatus Bipolaricaulota bacterium
AGCTGAGGCGAGCGCTCGCGTGCCTGGAGCCCGCGATGGAAGGACAGGCGCTGGACGCCCGGCCCGTGCCGGAGCGGCGCGTGCTCTACGTCGGCGGCCGGCCCAGCAGCGTCGAGCACCATTGCGGCGGCGATGACCACTCGCTGGCGCTGGCCGCCGCTCAGCTCGTGCGGGTAGCGGAAGAGATAGTCGCCGGCAGGTCGCAGGCCGGCATCCTCAAGCGCCGCCGTCACGCTCGCCAGCCGCTCGGCGCGTTTGCGGGCCAGGCCATGCACCTCCAGCGGCTCGGAGACGATTTCGAAAATCGTGGCGCGCGGGTTGAGCGACTCATACGGGTCCTGGAAGACCATCTGCGCCCGCTGGCGCAGCGCACGCAGGGCGAGGCGGGCCGGCAGGGTCTTCGGGTCTTCGAGGCTGCGGCGCGTTGTCTCCAGCGTCAGCATCGCCGCGCGCACGCGCCGCGCCTGCGCGCCGACCAACTGCCCGTTGAACAGGATGTCGCCCTCGGTTTGCTCTTCCAGCCCGATCAGAGTCTTCGCGATGGTCGTCTTGCCGCAGCCACTCTCGCCGACGAGCGCCAGCACTTCGCCGCGCGCCAGCGTGAATGAGACGCCATCCACGGCCTTCACCACTTTGGGCGGCTTGCGCGCCAACAGCTCCGATAGCGTGCGCGCCACCGGGAAGTGCTTCACCAGGTTGCGGACTTCGAGCATCGGCGCGGTCACAGCCAGACGGCCTCCGGGCCGGAACACAGGTGGCAGGCGGCAATATGTTTGTAGGAAGAAGGACGAAGGATGAAGGATGAGATGGCTTCATCCTCCTTCCTGCTCCCTGCTTC
>JANWXV010000207.1 GCA_025057405.1 Candidatus Bipolaricaulota bacterium
CAACAGCGTACTCCCGTACCTGCGCTCATCCACCAGCGTGAAGTGCTCCAGCGTCTGCGGCTCATACTCTCTGGGATGAATCTGCGCCACCACCAGGCCATCCGGGTTCACCCAGGCCGGGCGCGCATCGAGCGCATGCAGGGTCTTGCTCCACAGGCCCTGATACTGCGGCGGCGCGATATGCACGTAGTCGAAGCCGGTGCGCGGCGTGTTGCGCAGGTAGATGAACACGTCGGCGCGGACGACGCGCCCGCGCGCGGCCAGCTGCGTGTGGGTTAGGTTGTCCTGGATGATGCCGGCCGCCAGCCGGTTGCGCCCCGGCTGAGAGCCTCGATCCCCACGCTGCCCGTGCCGGCGAACAGGTCGAGCACGGCGGCCTCCACGATGTGCTCGCCCAGGATGTTGAAGAGCGCTTCCTTGACGCGGTCAGAGATGGGCCGCGTGCCCGTCCCCGGTACCGGCTTGAGCTTGCGACCCTTGGCCGCGCCGGCAATCACGCGCAACCCCGCCACGGCCCTACTCGCTCACGCCGCCTCAGGCATGGGCGATGTGCTTGCCCAGGTTCCAGTCGCCGGTGTTGATTTCGTTGATGTGGCCGCGAATCAGGCGCTGCAGCATCTGACGGCGCACCGCATCTTCGATGGCGGCGGCCAGCGCCGAGGCCTTCTCAAACTCAGCGACGGCTTGCAGCTTTGCGCCGGTGGCCTTGTGGATCAGGCCGAGCGCGTAATGCGCCTCGAAGTTGTCGGGGTCCAGGCTGAGCGCGCGGTCCACCGCCCGGGCCGCCTCGTCATACT
>JANWXV010000208.1 GCA_025057405.1 Candidatus Bipolaricaulota bacterium
GGGCTGAGGCCCAACGGCCGAGGGGCCGGCGACGGAGCTGGTGCGCGGGGCACCGCGCCGCCGAGCTTCGGCCTGGTCGGAAGTTCCCAGCGCGTGCAGAGACTCTAGCGGGGGGCTATCGCGCCCCACGACGCGCCCTGTTGGTTCTAAGCGCCCGACGCGAGGGCGGGCATAGACCCATTGCCCTGTTGCTCTGTCTCTCGTGATGAGATGCCCGCTGAGGGTTTTCAAGCCGTTGGCCCATTCATCCCCAAAGGGGATAGCGAGAAAGGTCTGGCCGTCGGGCTGACGCAGTCTGATCTCTTTGGGATAGACGGGAGCAGAGTGCGCTTCCAGCCCGATCCCCCAGAGCCAGAGGACGATGAGCGATGCCGTGAGTTGTGTGCGCATGAATCTCTGTCTGTTAGGGACAGGAGGCCCTCACCCCGCCCTGCGGGCACCCCTCTCCCGTAGGTCAGCTACGGGAGAGGGGTTTTGGGGTGAGGGCCTTCACGTCTTAGCGTAAGATCACGACCTTGCGCACCTCGCGCGCCAGCACGCGCCCGTCCGGCCCTAGCGACGTGATCACCACGAGATAGACGCCGTTGGCCAGCTTGGGCTTGGCCAGCTCAAGCGCGATCTGTGTACCGCTCGCCTTCTGTTCGAGGAGCCGCCGCCCGGTGAGGCTATAGACGGTCGCTTGGACGCTGGCGGCTCCGGCGTGGCCGCTCAGGACGTTCAAGACCAGCCCGAGGGCGCTTGTGGGCTGCCCGATGATGGGGTTGGTGCCGCACTGCGACGCCAAGG
>JANWXV010000209.1 GCA_025057405.1 Candidatus Bipolaricaulota bacterium
CCCCACGGTGAATCCCACTCCATCTGACGCTTTTCTCCGGGTGGTGAGAATTTCCAGAGCGCGTAGTCGGTGGGGTTACGTTTCTCGCCGAGCCCGACCCGCGCGCCGGCCTGTAAGCCGGCCTTGTCGAGCCGCGCCAGATAGCCATAGCTGGGCTGCTTCGACGTATCGAAATAGATGCCATCCGAGGTGCGGTAGGTGTAGCCCTTGCGCTCGATCTCCTGGATGAAAGCGATTTGCTCGGCGATGTGATCGGTGGCTCGGCACCAAATCGTCGGCTCTTCGATGTTGAGCGCCTTGAGGTCGGCCCGGAAGGCCTCGGTATAAAGCGCCGCAATCGTCCAGGCGCTTTGGCCAGTGCGGCGCGAACCCGCCTCCATCTTGTCCTCGCCCTCATCGCCGTCGGAGACCAGATGCCCCACATCGGTGATGTTCATGACGTGCTTGACCCTGTAGCCGTTCAACTTGAGCACACGCTTCAAGCCGTCTTCGAACAGATACGTGCGCAGGTTTCCGATGTGGGCGTAGTTGTAGACGGTCGGACCGCAGGTGTAGAGCCCGACTTCGCCCGGCTTGAGGGGAATGAACGGACGCAGGCTACGCGTCCAGGTGTCATAGAGGGTGAGCGCCATGAGGGTGAGCGCGAGGTAGAAACCAGCGGAAACGCGCTAGATTTTCACCCAATCCAGTTTCTTGCCGCTTCCTTGGGCTAGCTTGTTCGATGGGGCGAGCGGCCCGTGAGAGGCCAAGATCAATCCATCGCTCATCTGTT
>JANWXV010000020.1 GCA_025057405.1 Candidatus Bipolaricaulota bacterium
GGCGCAAATCTTGGCTCCTCCCTAGATGTAGTAACGCACGCAGACCCCGCCTGATAACAAGCGGATGTCCAACAGGTCCATCATATTCCAAGTGATTCCGTACTCTGCACAGCTCGCCATCCGCGGAAAGGGCAAGAGGAAAACTAGATTATCTATCTCTAGACCGAATCCTCCGAATACGAGCCATGCAGAACGCTCAGCCCTGATCTGCGCGTCCTCGCCGCGCAGGAGGCTCAGCGTCATAGCCAACCCGCCAGTCCCATAGAAATCAATCCAAGGATTGTTCCGTAACCGCCATAAGGCACGGGCTGAAATGTTAAGGTCAAGTCGGCCGACTTTCCCCGCACCGTCCCAGCTCGGCATGGGCATGAAGTTAACTTCAACCCCAAGCAGCTCATCGACCCAATACCGGATGCTCAAGCCGATAAAGGGCCACCCGACCTGCACACCGATCCCCCAGCTTTTGTTCTCAATGCTCTCTACTGTTATCTCAAACTGAGCCTTCCCGGGGGCTGCTAGCCCCCCCAGAATTATCCCAGCGAGGACGACGCTCAGAGCGAGCTTCTTCATAGTGACCTCCTTTGGGTTTTGCTCACCGTGAGACGTTGAACTGTATCGCGAACGCTTGGACTCCGTTGAGTTGCGCTTCTACCGTCCATGAGCCTTCGGGGCGCCCTTGTAAAGCAAAGCGTTGGACGACCCAGCGATCCTTGGTGTAACGGGTCTCCTTGCTCTCAACGATGTTCCCCTGAGGGTCTTTCCACGAGATCGTTACGAGATCGTCGCGCTGGGCACGCGCTATGTAGATGAGCAAGATCACCTCTTGATCTGCAGCCGTAAATGTGTCTGATGGGTTGATCCCAACCCAGCCATCGCCGCGCGAGCGCACTTTCTTATACAAGCCGTATCGAAGCTCGCGCATCCAGTCGCCGGTGACTTCATTCGCCATGTGCACGCTGAGCTCTTGCACGATAGGCCAAGAGAGCTCTTTTTCAGAGGGCGGCTCTCGCCCTGATTCCGTCTTGGAGCGGCTCGCGCTCAGCACCTTGGCCTTGAGTACCTCTCCGGTCGCGACATCCAAAAGCTGCAGTCGCACAGAGACCTCCAGACGTCGCTCAACGGCCATGGGCATCGAGGGGAAGAAAGGCAACGAAGGCCCTGCCGTAAACTCCTTGAATCGATCGTCATACTGCACGATCTCGCCAGCGACGAGGACCTTCACCCCGATAAATCGAGCGATCTCTTGCGCTTTTTTCCACTCTAAGACCCCTGCAGTGATCCCTTGCTCGTGGATAAGCTCGTCGAGCCGCTCGCGCGAGAAGACCTTCACCCCAGGGCGATTGACCAACTCCGTCTCTAGCCCAATGCGCAACTGTGCCTCGATGCTGGTGTCGCTGTACCAGTACCAATACCACCGACGGCCCTCTGTCCTCCAGAAGGGCAAGACAGCAACCTCGAGCACCTTGGCTGGGGGCAGGAAGACCGATACCGTCTGGGCTGGCAACTCCGCTGGCCCAGAAGTGCTTACAACCAGTAAGAGCAACGTCCCTAAGATCAAAGCCCCTATGACAAGAAGAATCGTTTGCTGCATGTTTCCTCCTCCTTTCACGGCAAGCAGACCTGCCCGTCGGGCAAGGGAGACCCTTGCCAGCCCGGATTCCCTTGATGATTGTTTTCTCTTGACGTGCACCGGTGAGCGCTGCGTCAATCGCGCTTTGAATCGACTGCCCTGGCTGCACGGTCACGGTGCAGTCAGCTTGCGCCAACCCAATTGGCTTAGCATTCCCCGCAGCCAAAGCGAGCAAAACCAAGGCCGCGCCTACGCTGAACAGCTTCAGTGCACGCATGTCGTGCCTCCCTTCAGGTCTCATCCGACCCTGAAATTGTTAAGCTTGAGTTCAGATCTGCCGCTCCAAGTGATTCTCCAGAGTGATGCTCACCCCCAAGCGCTTGAGAGCCTCACAGACCTCACGAAAGTGCAGATCGGCTTGCAAAAGATTCCAACTCTGCTCGTCTTCCGTGTCTATGCTGCACTGCCAAATATGGGCCCGCTCTGTCCGGTAGAGGGCTAAATCATAGACGCCGTCGATCTCGACAGCGATCTGCCGCGCTCGCTGTGCCAGAGCAAGGAGCTGCTCTTCAGGCATCGTCTCTGGCTTCATCAGCTGGAACGTCAGGATCATCGTAGCCCCCTCTCGCATTCAGCCAGAGCAGAGGGGAAGGCTTTTCGCTCCCCCTCTGCTCGCCTTCTCCACTTACTGCAGCAAAGCCACTATCAGATGGAGCAAGACCACTTGAGCGAACTCGACCTGAAGCACCGGGTCGACCATGCCCATCACGCGAGCCAGCTCCCGATGCGGCAGCCCCAGGAAGACATGAATATCTGCCATATCTATCTGACCATCTGCATCTGCATTCTCGGCCACAAGAACCAGATGGAAGTCCCTTTCGTTCTTGGGGTCAAGGGTTGCGTCGATCTCATTCTTGGGGTCATAAAGGGCAGCAATGTGGTAGTATCCCTTCTTGAGCGGGCCGCTGCCCAGCTTGTACTCTTTCGTCAGCTCGATGGCCCCCAGGCGCGTGCCGCCCGCTTCTCGGCCTAGCACTGTGCCATCATCGAGGCTTCTGGCCCCGTAGAGCCGGACCCCTTCACGACGGAAGGCTAAGAACTCAATGACCCCGTCGTCATAGGATCGGGCAGCTCCAATATTGGGAATTCCATTTAATCTACGGGAGGCTAGCAACTCCGGTGGTGGGACTATTATAGACACATGGGGGATGATCTGATTGACCCCGTCTATGATCTGCTGCGGGGTGATCGTGGGTGGTGGCTCAGGCTTTGGAGGAGGCCCTGGCGGCCCCGGCTGAGCGACCATGACCGTTCCGAGTGCCAGCAGCCCTAAGGCTGCGCCGATGACCGTTAAGACTCTTCTGCGCATCTGCTATCCCTCCTTTTCAGGGTTGTGCGCTTCGTCACTTTGATTTGCGAGGCTGGCTTCAGTACAATCTCCCCAGAGGCGGCTACTATGGAACACCGGCTGTTAGAGCGTATCTCTGTTGATCCGCAGATCTGCCACGGCAAGCCCTGCATCAAGGGCACGCGCATCCCAGTCTTCATCATCCTCGACGCCCTCGCTGCTGGTATGACCCACCAAGAGATCATCGAAGAGTACCCCCCAGTGACGGAAGAAGATATCCAAGCGGCTCTCTTCTACGCTTCGTTGATAACGCAGCATGAGGAAGTGCCGCTGCCCACATAAGATGAAGTTCCTCCTCGACGCCAACATGCCGCGCTCGACCAAAGCAGCTCTGGAACAGTGCGGCTTTGACACAGTTGCTGTGCGTCCGGCTCAGACACCAGGTATTCTCGTGGTCAAGGTGCAACGACTGACCGCTAGGGCAATCAACGCCTTGCTGCTCAACTTCCTGAGCCGAGTTTCTGAGTCGCAGATCGGGAATGCTTTGGTTGTCTTGGAGCCGCATCGTTATCGAGTCCTCCGTTAGGGCTGTGGGCGGGGAGGGACATCCGAGCGCACCGGCCCGGATGCCCGCTCCTCGAACCGCGTCCCCTCTCCCCCAGGATGTTTGGATCACGGAAGGCACGGAACGAGCCACGGAAAGCACGGGAAGACTTTTTCTGTGTCCTCCGTGGCGTTTCTATGCTTTCCGTGATTCTCAGCCCCCTTTCGCAAGCGTCTTGAGAGTGGAGGAGCAGCCACGTGCCCCTCCGCTCCTTTGTTTTCCACGCTCGCTATTGTCTCCCCTTTACGGGACCTACCTGCACGGCGTCTCCGGTGTTGTGTCGATCCAAATGTTGCCGTCGTTAGTTATGCACAGCATTCCCGCCACCCCAGAAGCGTCTGGCGGCGATGTTGGCAGCCCCTTAACGCCTAATTTCGATTTCAGCGGCGTCCACATGCCGATGCCGACTCTACCTTCAATATATGTGTCTCCTGCTACGTGTAACTTTGCCACCGGATCCGTCCTCCCGATGCCGACGTTGCCCAACCTTAGGTTCAGGATGGTGTGGCGTCCAAATGAATTGATGAACAGGTCATACCACCCCTCAGCACACAGTTTTCCACGGTCTGGATCAGTTGGCCCACAAGCACCAGGGTTATGCCCAAAGATCCTCCCGCCCATACCTCTTCCTTCTTCAGGAGATGCCCTTCCGAGCACAACTCCCCAATCGCTGTTCTCGCCTTTCGTTCTTATCGCATCTCGCATCCCACCAGAATCTACTGTCAGACAATGAGTCGGACTAGCTGTTCCAATGCCCACCGGGCAAGGAGCTAGTTGCTGCCCGTACCCGACGACGACCACGAGTGCCAGGAGCATCCCCAGCACTCCCCAGACCTTCCGATTGCGCACCATCATGCATCGCTCCTTTTCGATCTCGGCCCTCCTAGACCGAGTGTCTTCAGTATAAACGTCGAGCGTGAAAAAAACGTGAAATGATTTGAGAATTACTCGCAAGGAGATAGGACAGGGCACGCACCAGAAGAAACGCTGATGATGACCGGTCTCCCTACTGGCGTTGCGCAGCTTCCCACGCTTGAAGGATCTTGCGGTTGATGGGGAAGCCTTGGAGAAAGCCCGCACGCCCTTGAGGGTTCACAATGCCCTCGGCCCGCTGCATCACCATAGCGTAAGACTTTCGCAAGTAGCCGAGAGCTTCTCGCTCGCGCCCACAGGCCGAAAGCACCTTGAAGTGGTTAAAATAGACCTCTTGAGGGTTGGCACAAGTCTGCCCACTTTCGAGCAACTGCACGGCTTGAGAGGAACAGCCCAGGGCTTGCTCTCTGTTGCCCATTTCAAGATGAGCGAGAGCTTCAGCCGTCAAGCACGTCAGATGTTCTGCCGTTGCTCCCAGCTCGGCAAAGAGAGATCTGGCCGCTACAAGATTTTGCAGCGCGGCAGCGTGCTGATGGAGACCGGCGTAGACGCCGCCTAAGCCGTAGAGACAGTAGCCTTGCTGCCGTCGGTCCGCGATCTCTTGGGACGCACGCAGACCTTCCTCAAAGCATGGCAGCGCTTCAAGATAGTGCTCTAAACTCAGATGGACGTAGCCAATATTGTTGAGGCCGACCGCCTCGCCCTGACGGTCGCCCAGCTCCCGCGCGATCTCCAGAGCTTGTTGAAAGTAATCCAACACTTTAGCGTGTTGGCCTAAACTCCAATAGACGGCACCGATGTTGTTGAGACTGATCCCCTCGCCTTGGCGATCCCCAATCTGCCGGCGCAGCGCCAACGCTTGGTGATAGTACGAGAGCGCTTCTTCGTACTGCCCGCGGAAGAAGTAGCAAATATTGCCCAGGCTGTTGAGACTGGTCGCTTGTCCTTGGAGGTCGCCTTGGAGGCGTCGCATGTCGAGAGCTTGTCGGAAGCAGCGCTCGGCCTCTTCATGACGCCCAAGGTGATACTGAGCGCTGCCGATGTTCTGCAAGCTCTCCGCTCGCAAAGCCGAATCCGAGATCCGCTCAGCGAGGGCGAGCGCTGCTTGGTGCAAACGCAGCGCTTCTGGGTACTGCCCCATCTCATGGTGAATCTTTCCCATCTTGCTGAGCATACTCCCTTCTCGCTGAGGGTTTTTGATCTCTCGGGAGAGCCTGAGAGCAACGGTGAAGAACTTGAGGGCTTGGGGGTAAGCGTAGCCCCGTTGTGCACGGCTGCCCGCGCGTTCAGCATAAATAATCGCTTTCTCTGGCACGCCAGCCCGCTCGAAGTGCTGTGCCAATTCCCCTGAAAACTCGTCAAGACGATTGGGATAGAATTTCTCTAGAGCTTCGGCGATCTTCTTGTGCCCAAGCTTCTTGCGATCCGCGCTCAGCTCGTCGTAGATGACTTGTCGAATTAGCTCGTGACAAAAACGATACTGTCCCTCGTGCTCGACGACCAGACCTAGGCGACGCAGGTCATCGAGCCGGTCGAGCAGCGCCTCTTCCGACTGGTGCACAATCTCTTTCAAGATGGGCACCTCAAACGTCCGTCCGGCTACCGCAGCCGCATTGAGCACACCGTAGGCCCGCCGCGGCACGCGACGCAGGGAGATCTTGATCAGCTCCCTCAAGCTCTCAGGGATATGGGCTGCACCGATCTCTGGGGTTGTTAGTCTCCACTGGCCTTCGGGATCGCGTTGCAGCGCTCCACTCGCTACGAGTGAGCGCACGAGCTTCGCCAAAAAGAGCGGGTTGCCCTCGGTCTCCGCGTAGAGCGTAGTAAGAACTGCTTTGTCGTATTGACGTAAGAGCTGACTCAGCCATAAATCTGTCTCTTCCGGGGACAGCGGCGAAAGCACCAGCGTCTGTGCGCAATCTCTGGGGAACTTGTCGAGCCAGATGCGCACTGGGCTGTCCTCGTGGGCTTCTTCAAGACGATAGGTCCCGATCAAAAAGATTCGCTGGTCTTTCAGACGAGCTATGAGATAGCTCAGATATTCAAGAGTCGCGCTATCGGCCCAGTGCAAGTCGTCTAGAAAGAGCATGACCGGGCGCTCGCGGGCGACCAGCTCAAAGAATCCCGTGAGCGCAGCGAACCAGCGAGATTTTCCTTGGGGAGAGGGAGCATTGGGCTTGAGATCGGGAAATCTCTCGTGAAGCTCCGGGATGAACTGGGCCAGCTCGCTACGCCAGAGAGCGGGTAGTTGCGCGAGGGTCTCGTTCGAGATGGTCTTCAGCCCGTCGTGGACGGCTTGGAGGATGGGATCGTAGGGTGGTGCATCGGCGTAAGCTGCGCCACGGAGAATAATCCCCCTGCTCCCTTGAGGGGAGGGGGCAGGGGGAGAGGTCTGCAAAAAATGCTCGACAAAGCGCGTCTTGCCCACGCCGACCTCGCCCCCGATCAAAACGGCTTGCCCCACGCCGCTACAGACCTTCTGCCAGAGAGTCTTCAAGACCTGACACTCGCGCGCGCGCCCGACGAAGGGCATCTCCGCTGGCAATTCAACGACGCGAATAGGCTCTGGGGAGGCCCCGCGCAGGATCCTCTCGTAGAGCGCTTGGGTTTCGGGGAGGGGCGGGGCATGCAGCTCCGTCTGAAGAATTTCACAGTATTCCCTGTATTGGCGTAAAGCCGCTGTGCGGTCTCCGATGAGCGCGTAGAGCGTCATCAGTTCTCGGTGTGCCCGCTCGTGCCACGGCACAACGTGCAACACCTTCGTCCAGAGGGAGATCGCTTTGGGGAATTCGTGCTGTGATTGATAAAGCTCGGCAAGTTGCTCGAGGGCGTCTAAATAAAGAGAATGAAGGCGCTCGCTCTCGGCGATGGCCCAGTCTGCATAAATACCAGCCAATGGTGGGCCGCGATAGAGCGCGATCGCTTGCTCCAAGGCCCTTACCCCCAGCTCCTCTCTCGTAGGTGAGCTACGGGAGAGGGAAAGCGAAGCTGGGGTGAGAAGCCTCTCAAATTCTTCAAGATCGAGCCAGAAATCGCCAGCTTTTGCGTCGAACCGCACGGCCCCGCTGGAAGCGATCAGCCATTCTGTCCCGTCGGAATCGAGCAGCTTGCGCAACAGCGAGAGGGCCTTGCGAAGATTCACCCGCCCATGCGCTTCATCGGCTTCGGGCCAAAGCAAAGTCGCTAAGAGCGCACGCGGATGCGCATGATCGCGATGGAGGACAAGATACGCGAAAAGCTCTTTGACTTTCTGGGTGGGGAATACGAGCAGCTCCCCATCGCGGCGGACTTCGATCTCTCCCAAGAGGCGGATCTCTAAACGAGACATCTCCGGCCGACCTCACTTGCTTCTTATATTGACAGCGCCCACGCGCTCGCGCTAAGATAGCCAACACGGAGGTGGCTCATGCACCGCGCCTATGTCTTGTTAAAATTTCGCCACACGCCCGGCCAAGCCGTGCCGATCCAAGAGACGCTCGAAGCGATCCGAGCGATCCCCGGCGTCAAAGAAGCCTACGCGCTCTTCGGCGACATTGACGGGATCGTCCATGTCGAAGCCGCCAACCCCAAACTCTTGACGGCGATCATCCAACAG
>JANWXV010000210.1 GCA_025057405.1 Candidatus Bipolaricaulota bacterium
AGCTGTTCCAGGCGCATTAGCCCGTGTTCGGTGAATATCAGCGTGTGCCCTGCCAGACACTTCCCGCTCATATTCGGACCCGTCAGGATAATCAGCCGCTGGCTCTCGTCAAGGCGGCAGTCGTTGGGCACGAAGGGGTTCTCGCTGAAGCGTTCCACGACGGGGTGGCGTCCGCCGTAGATATGGATACGGTCTTCTAAATCCACCACGGGGCGGGTGTAGCGATAGCGCACGGCGTTCTCGGCGAAGGCGCACAGCACATCGAGTTCGGCAATCGCTCTCGCCAGCGACTGGAGCGCGGGGGTCTGGCGCGCCACTTCCGCACGCACCTGCGCGAACAGTTCGAACTCCAGCGCGTTCATGCGCTCTTCTGCGCCCAGCAGGATTGCCTCTTGCTCTTTGAGTTCGGGCGTGATGAAGCGTTCGGCGTTCGCGAGGGTCTGCTTGCGGATGTAATGCGAGGGCACTTTGCTCAAGTGGGGCTTGGAAACTTCCAGGTAATAGCCGAACACGGCGTTGTAGCCCACTTTGAGGCTGGGGATGCCCGTGCGCTGGCGCTCTTTGGCTTCCAGTTGGGCGATCCAGCTTTTGCCGTCGGTGCGCACCTGGCGCAGGCGATCGAGTTCGGGGTCGTAGCCGTCTCGGATGATGCCCCCTGATTTGAGGTCGGCAGGCGGTTCGTCCACGAGGGCGCGCTCCAGTAGGCTGCAGAGTTCCTGCATCGGCG
>JANWXV010000211.1 GCA_025057405.1 Candidatus Bipolaricaulota bacterium
ACGAGATATCAAAATCCATTGAGAGTGAGGGAAGGAATAACATTATTGGATTTTTGGCTAGGAATGATTTCATTCAGAGTATTCCTGTAAGAGGTAGAGGCTATACTCTAATGATGCAGACTTCTGATATGGTTATAACCAGAGTGATGAAACCTGAAAGTATTGGTAAGTATAAACAACAATTTCCTTTCACTGAAACATCAATAATATACTTTTTCAAGGGTTGTAAGAAGAAACAGAGGATAGGTGTAGCAATAGAGTATGTTTGATGGATCGGAGGGGGAGGGATTCGAACCCCCGGTACCCTATAGAGGGTACTACAGTTTTCAAGACTGTCGCCTTCGTCCGCTCGGCCACCCCTCCCAATAAACTAACCAACCAGATTTGATTTCTTGATAGCCTCTCTTACAAAAACATAACTGCCGTTGTAGCCAGGTACTGCTCCTTTAACGAGAATAAGGTTTTTCTCTTTATCAATATGGATAACTTCCAGATTTTGGACTGTTACCTTTTCACCACCCATTCTACCGGGCATTTTCTTACCTTTCCATACTTTAGCGGGGAATGTATGCTGTCCTATTGAACCAGGTCTTCTGTGAAACACCGATTGTCCGTGTGAGTCAGGAGCTCCGGAAAAGCCCCATCTCTTCATGACACCTTGAAAGCCTCTACCCTTTGAGTATCCACTTACATCAACATACTTGATGTCTTCAAGATAG
>JANWXV010000212.1 GCA_025057405.1 Candidatus Bipolaricaulota bacterium
CGATTCTGAAGCGTCCAATGTCACGGGCTCGCCGGCCTTGGGCTGGTCTGGGGTGACCGTAAAGCGAGCGACAGGGGGCCTATTGGGGGGCATGACGTGGACGGTCTTGGTGAGTTGGGAGCTGGCTCCGCGGTCGTCGGTCACCTGCAGCGTGACGTCGTACTCACCGTCCTTCTGGAACGCATGAGTTACTATGATCTCTTGGGCGGTCTGGCCATCGCCGAAGTCCCACAGATAGCTGACGATCTTGCCGTCGGGGTCTTTGGAGGCCGAGCCATCGAAGGTGACGGGCTGGCCGACGATGGGCTCTTTGGGGGTGAAGCTGAAGCGCGCCAGGGGCGCTTTATTGGCGGGCTGGCAGCTCTCTAGGACACCGCCGAAGCCCAAGGCCGCGCCCAGCGCGGCTACAGCAGCGATCAGAACGATTCGTCTCCGTGCACTCATGAGCGATCACCTACATAATCCCCTTTCTCGGAGATTCTATCTTATCCGAAGCTGGCCTATGTTGGCAAGGGTTGGGGAGCCGGGGGTGAGGGCCTTCTCTCAAAAAACCACGCGCCCCGCGGGATCGCTCCCACTTGGGGCGCTCCGATTCCGTCCGTTTAGTGAACGTTTAGTGCTTG
>JANWXV010000213.1 GCA_025057405.1 Candidatus Bipolaricaulota bacterium
GACGACCCGCTCGACGATGCGCACCGTGCCGTCGGGTGCAGGCAGACGCTCGACCACGGTGACCGGCGCGATCTCGCGTGCGAACTCGCCCTGCGCCTGGGCGGTGAGCGCGCGGGCGTGGGAGCCGAGCGCGTAGAGGTCCTGCTCCTCGCGCGAGACCCGCCAGCGCTCGGCGACCTTCTCGGCGGTGATGCCCATGCCGAAGGCGATGGCGATGTCCGCGTCCTCGAACACGCGGGGATTGATCGCGGGCTTGTGGCCCATCATCGGCACCATCGACATCGACTCGGTGCCGCCGGCGAGCACCAGGTCGGCCTCGCCCAGGCGGATGCGGTCGGCGGCCAGCGCCACCGCCTGCAGCCCCGAGGAGCAGAAGCGGTTGACGGTCTGTGCCGGCACCGCGTCCGGCAGTCCCGCCAGCAGAACGCCGATGCGGGCGACGTTCATCCCCTGTTCGGCCTCGGGCATGGCGCAGCCGACGATGCAGTCGTCGATGCGCGCCAGGTCGACCGTCGGCACGTCGGCCAGGGTCGCGCGGATGGCGTGGGCGAGGAGATCGTCGGGGCGGGTGCGCCGGAAGGCGCCGCGGGGCGCCTTGCCCACCGGGGTGCGGCGCG
>JANWXV010000214.1 GCA_025057405.1 Candidatus Bipolaricaulota bacterium
TCGGGTTAGTTGACCCAATCACTCGTCTCGGGCCGAACAATCGCTCGCCTGTGGGCTTCATCATCGCTGTTGATCCTTACAGCGAATTTGCAGAGCAACTTGCTTATCTCGGGATCAAATGGGTGCACTTTGATGTGCCCGTGGACAGCGCAACTAGCGTGCTGGAGGCGCTTGCGCCCGAGGTGCGTGCGTTTGTCGCAGACGCTTTGGCGAATGACGTAACGCCTATTTTCAAGCTCATCGGTGGCGCGCCGCCCGGAGTCGAAAATTACGCCAGCGCCTTCTATCAAAATTTACGCACCGTTGCCCATGCCTACCGCGATCAGGTGCATTACTGGATCGTGGGTAACGAGATTGACGGCTGCGGTTGGTGGAATCCTTGCGATCCAGATTTGTTCGTGACCTTCCTACGCGGTGTCGTACAGACGGTGCGCAGCGTCAACCCCCAGGCGCGTTTCCTTACGGCGGACTTCTACCAAGGTGATTCGCTGGCGCTGCGCGCCTTGCTTCATGCGCAGCAACAAATGTCTGTGGATTCGTTGTTTGATGTTTTGTCTGTCCATTACCTAGAAGAAGGTTCGGGCGAGGCGCTTTCGCCAGAT
>JANWXV010000215.1:0-294 GCA_025057405.1 Candidatus Bipolaricaulota bacterium
GGTGTGCTGCGGCCTGCCCGGTGTGCTACCGGTGCTCAACCGCGCCGTGGTGGAAAAGGCCGCGCTGCTGGCCGCCGCTCTGAACTGCAAGCTCCGCGCCGAGTCGTTCTTCGACCGCAAGAACTATTTCTATCCCGACCTGCCCAAGGGCTACCAAATCACACAGTACGACGCCGCCCTCGGCCACGACGGCTACTTCGACGTACCCCTGCCGGACGGCACACTCAAGCGCGTGACCATCCGCAAACTCCACATCGAGGAGGACGCGGGCAAGACCAAGAACGACGCTGCGCG
>JANWXV010000215.1:304-545 GCA_025057405.1 Candidatus Bipolaricaulota bacterium
GCCCAGTTCCTCCTCCGCCTGCGCCAGCTGCTGCGCTGGCTCGACGTGTCCGAGGCCAACATGGAGCGCGGCCACCTGCGCTGCGACGCCAACGTCTCCATCCGCGAGGCCGGCGCGGCCCACCTCAACCCTAAGACCGAGATCAAGAACATCAACAGCATCGAAGCGCTGCGCCACGCCATCCAGGCCGAGGTCGAACGGCAAATCGGCGAGATGCGCGCGGGCCGACGCGTCGTCGCCT
>JANWXV010000216.1 GCA_025057405.1 Candidatus Bipolaricaulota bacterium
AGGGCGAGCGAATTCCCGTGGGTGTGGGCGCTGCTGGCCTTGCTTGTGATCGGAGCGGTGGGCTGGCTCTACTTACGGGTGCGGCGACGAGAGCTGGGGGAGATATAATGCGCCAACGGTCCCAGTATAGAGCATTGATGAAAGGACTGAGATTCTTCCTAGCTGGCTTACTCTTAGCGGTGCTCACAAGCGCCTTGGGATGTCGCAGCGGATTGGGGCAGGTCAGTGGACTTATGCTGTGGCTCGATATACCCTCCGAAGTGAGCGCAGGGGGGGTCGTGCCCTTGACCCTGAAGGTCAAGAATATCAGTGCTCGGCCTATCGTTTTGGGCCACGCCAGCCCTGCGTATAACTTCATCATCACAAGGCCCGACGGCACAGAGGTTTGGCGCCATACTATGGGTCGTTTGGATATCATCCTCTCCAAGACGGTGCTCCCAGGAGAGGAGCTCAATTTTACGGCAGAGTGGGATCAGAGAGAACTCAAGTGGGATGAGCACCACGGCCCTGTCAAAGGGGATCTTGT
>JANWXV010000217.1 GCA_025057405.1 Candidatus Bipolaricaulota bacterium
CTTTTACTGGACGAAACGCATCGGGATAGTCTTCGGGGTTATGAGTATCCCAAAACTCTGCTGCTTCTTCATAACTAGAAAACTCCTCTGGAATCGGATCAACTTGTTTTTTTCTGGGCATGGTAGAACCTCCGTTGCTTTGGATTCATGTCTCTTGCTGAAATCGGCATAACAGCACATCGATGCTTCTTGACGAAGAAGAACAATAGATACCGCCCTAAGTGTGTTTGCCCGTAGGCAACATAGACATCTTCTCCTTTAATCCGTCCCTTCTTAGCCTTGCGGACATAAGGTCTCGAAAGCAAGATGTGCTCCACTTCAATTGGGGTGACCCCATGCTTCCGCATAATCTTCTCGACGAACTGCTTCTTCCAAATGATCTCATAAATCCGCACATGGATCAACCACGCTCTGCTTGGACTTGCTCACTCAGCCAGCGCAGATAGCTTTCGCTCCCCGCGACTACAGGGACGGCCAAGATCTCTGGCACTTCATACGAAT
>JANWXV010000021.1 GCA_025057405.1 Candidatus Bipolaricaulota bacterium
CAAGAGCACAAAGAGCGCATACGCAATCGAAAGATGCGAGATGGGCATGAACGCCCGCAGCGCGAAGAGAAAGAAGACTTGGGGACGCAGATAGAGCAAGAACGTCGCCAGCAGCGTAAGCAAGAAAGCCGCCCACGTCGCGCGCTGATGCTCTTGGAACGCGTTATGAACGTCTTCTTCGACTTCGCGCATCTTGGCTTCGGCGACTCCCAGCGCGTGCTTCCACGGCAAGTGCCGTTTTAGCCAACCCAACAGCCGCGTCAGCCACAGCCGCCCTCCCATAAAATTGATCGCGGCTAGGGCCACAAAGAGCGCGAAGATCAAATTCCCCACGATCATCACGCCCATCTCGTCCAGGGGCAAGAGCTTCGTGGCGGCTGCATAATAAAATCCCAAATAGACAAACGCCAGCAGCGACAGCCCTTCTAAAAGCTTAGAGACCAAGAGGGTAGCCACGACGCGCGTGGCGCGGTGCGCGCCCTCTTGCTCCTTGACGATGAGAAAGACGCTCGCCGGTTCCCCCCCAAAATACATCGAGGGCGTCAGATACGTAATCGCAAAGCCGCTCAGCCGTGCCCACCACGTCGTCCACCAGCTCACGCGCACCCCGTACGCCCTCAAGATCACCCACCAACTCGAAGTCCAGCAAGCCATCGTCAGAAACGCAATGGCTACGAGCGAGAGATAGCCCCAAAGCCCCAAGCGCACAATCTGCTCCCAGACGCGCTCCGGGCCGATATAATAGAGAATACCCCCTAACAGCCCTACACCCACTAAGATCGACAGCACAACTAAAGAACGACGACGCACATTGCTCTCCTAGACGTATCCCAAGTTTCTCAAACGCCGGCGAATCTCCTCTTCCCACTGGGCATCGGGTCTTTGGGAATCGCGCCCGCGACGGGGCTGAGCGACTAAATCGCTCGTTCTCTTCTCGCGGAAGAGGCCCGCCGGGACGCGCCCGTCCAAGCCCGCCGGTACGGGCAACTCCAACGCCGTCACAATGATCGGGAAGAGATCCGTGATCTGTAAGTTCGAGACAAAGCCCTGAGCTTGGCAGATATTCTCCCCCGCGGCGATGAAGACCCCCTCCATGCGATGCCACCCCGATCCCGCATAGGTCCAGCCTACTGTTTTATTGTCTATAAACTCCGTAGTCCCTACAGCCATCGCGCCCTCTTGGGGGACTAGGATCAGCTCCGGCGCACGAGACAAAGACTCGCCGTGATAGACTTCTTCTTTGCGGTATATCCGCGCAAAGAGTCGTTCACCCGAGAGGGGGTTGCGCAGCTCCTTGAGCTTGGCGGCGATCTCTTCGATCAGAGAGTTTGCACTCTCGGGAGCGACGCAGCCCTGCGGCTCGCGCCCTCGCAGATTGAGATAGATCTGCCCGACGTTCCCGTGCGAATACGCTCTTGTCTTGAGCCAGTCTATATTCTGCATAGACAAGAAGAACCGCCCAAAGAGCTCGTGCATCGCGGCGTGTCGCAATTGCGATCCCCACCCCAAGACGCCTAGCCTGTCTAGCCAGACGTAGAGATTCGCCGGGGTCAGTCCGGTCTTCCAGCAGAGCCATTTCAGCCGCGTCGCCAGATCGCTCTTCAGTTTCAAATAGCCCTCTTGGTAGAGCCAGCAGTTCAGATAGATATTATAATAAAGCGGGCCAAAGCCGTGATCGGAGATGACCAAGAGCGTGTCTTGCTCTGAAAGCTCGCGCCGGAGTTCTCCAACAGCAGCGTCGGCGTGCTGATAGACCTCTAAGATCGGGTTGCCCCTGACCCACCCGCCGTGATAGCGCGGACGCTTGATGTTATCTAACAGATGCCACATCTGATGCTGCACCGAATCGGTCTCCATAATGTGCAGCATAAAGAAGTCCCAGGGGCGAGTGCGCATCAGATAGCGCGCGATTTGTAAGCGGCGCTCAATATTCGCTTTGAGATGGCCCAGCCATCTGCGCGCAACATAGCGCCCTTTCCAATGTTCGGGCATGACGGGGTAGGAGCCGACGGCTCGCTCGATCTCGTCTTTGAGTTCTGGGGGAGACGCGTAGTTTTCGTCTGAGGGCGTCAGCAAGTCTGTCAGCAGAAAGCCGTTCACGGGGCGAGCGGGATAGCTGACGGGCACGCCCATCACGCCGACGCGCTTGCCGTAGCGACTGAGATACTCCCACAAGGTCTCTTGAGGGATAGAGCGCGCGCTGATCGGGACGAGCTTGTAGCTGCGCTCATCACGGGTGAGCCAATCGAAGTGTCCGTGTCGCCCCGGCTGCACCCCTGTCTGAAAGCTCGTCCACGCGGCTCCCGTAATCGGGGGAAGGGTGCTCTCCAGGCGAGCCGATGCACCGCTCTCCAAGAGCGCTCTCAGATGAGGCAAGCGATTCTCTCTGGCCCACGGCTCGATGAGATCCAAAGTTGCCCCGTCGAGGGCAATGACCAACACGCGTCGGTTCATGTTGTCTCCTTCGGTTTCTCGCTCACGTTTTCTAAATCTTCGGTCTCGCGCTTGAGCACAAACGCCTTGAGCGCGTTGCGCGTGTAAAACAGAACAGTCCGCCAAAACCCTAAGCGATTATAACGACGCGCGGAGGCATAGACCACCAATCTTTTGTCATAGCGCACGGTGCCGAGCTGGCGCAAGCGCCGTGTGATCTCGTGGTCTTCGAGGGCTTTGAGCTTCGTATTGAAGCCCCCAACGGCTAAGAACGCGCTGCGCCGCACCGCGAAATTCGAGCCAATCACGTTGTGCCACCCCAGCCAACGCCCCACGAGCGTGAACAGATCGTTCATCACGGGATGCGCGTACTTCCAGAACCAGCGCCCCGGCCCCGCAAAATCGCGCAAGCGCACTGGCCCGTAGATTTGCACTAAATTTGCGTCTTGGGCGAAAGCCTCGACGATGCGCGCGGCCCAGCGAGGGGGATAATGAGCGTCGGCGTCGGCGCTGGCGATGATCTCACCCCGAGCGCTCATAAACGCCGTCTGGCGCGCCCAGCTCACGCCCTTGCGCGGCTCGTGCACGATCACCATCGGCCAACGCGACACGGTCGCCCACGCGCGCACGATCTCTTCGGTCTTGTCCGTGCACGCGTTGAGACAGACGATGATCTCAAGCTCGCTTGAAAACTCTTGCGCGTCTAGAGAGCGCAGCGCATCTGTGATAAACGCCTCTTCGTTGTGGGCGGGGATCGCGATAGAGAGCTTCATAGAGACGAAGAAGCCGGCACGGCAGCTCCTTCTAAGATAAGCGCGTACAGCTCTTTCAAGCGGCGGCCCACAACGGGGAGGCTGCTCTGCTCAGCCAGCGCTTCGGCGGCCAACGAGAGCCGCTGCCATTCGCGGGGGTCTTGCGCAAGTGCACGAATCTGCGCGACGAACTCTTCGACAGACCCCCCCAAGCGCGCGTTGATGCCGTCTGCGAGCCAGCCCCGATACTCCGGGATGTCGCGCACGACCAACGGTCGCCCCAGCGAGAGCGCCTCCAGCAAGACCATCGGTTGATTCTCCCGAAACGACGGGAGAAAACAGAGATCGCCCGCCGAAAACGCCGCGGGCGTATCTACCACAAAGCCGGGCATCTTCACATTGGGGGGCTTAGTTTCCAAAGCTTTGTGCATCTCGGGATAGAACGTCATAAACTTGGGCCACAGGTGCCCGAACCAGACAAAATCAAGCGCTGGGAGTCGCCGTGCGGCTTCTAAGAAATCTAAGATCCCCTTGCGCGGGATGACGTTGCCCGCGCTGAAGACCGTGAAGCGCTTCAATTGCAACAGCTCGCGATAGTGCCGACGCTTTTCTAGGTCGAACTTGAACTTCTGGCGATCTACAGCGTTGCTGACGACGAAGATGGGCTTGGAGATCCCTTGGGCTTGAAGCTGCTCGCGCGCGTATGGCGAGCACGTCATCACCGCGTCGCTCGATTCATAAAAATAATAGAGATATTTTTCGTAAAGCCCAGAGATAGAGTTGACGAGCGTGAAGCTGTCTTCGAAGTCGTGCGCACCGATGCTGTGCGCGTGCGCGATCACTTTCACGCCCAGACGCTGGGCGCGCTTGAGATAGAAGAGCGATTTTGGCCCAAAGAAGTGCAGATGCAACAGATCGTAATCGTCGCGCGCGGGGTCGTCCACGACCTCCACGCCGGCGCTCTGCAGCGCGCGGCGCTGCTGCTCGAACGCTGTTCTAAAGCCGGATTTGGCCACCATCTCTGCGGCTTCTAAATAGAGACAGACTCTCATCTTAATTTCCCTTCTTTCCCATCTAGGATCTTCTGATACAGCTCATGCAGGCGCTGCCCCACGCGGTCGAGCGCATGCGCCTCGGCCAGCGCGCGGGCCGCCCCCCCTAAACGCTTCTGCAATGGTGCATCCCCTGCCAGTCGTTCCACTCGATCACAGAACTCCTCGACGGTCTTGCCCTTTAAGCAGTTGACTCCATCGGTGAATCCCAACGATTGATATTCGGGCAGATCGCGCAGGACGATCGGGCGCTCCAGAGCAGCTGCTTCTAAGAGCACCAGACCGTGTGTCTCCCCGTACGAGAGATAGAGCAAGAGATCCCCGGCCGCGTAAGCCGCGGGGGTATCTTCGACAAAGCCGGGCATTCTCACGTTCTTCGGGCGAGATTCTAACGCGTCATTCATCTCGCTGTCGTACGCCAAGAACTTCCCCCATAGGTGCCCGAACCAGACGAAATCGAACTTTTTCAGTCGGCGCGCTACTTCAATAAAATCAATAATCCCCTTGCGGGGGATGACGTTGCCCGCGCAGAAGACCGTGAAGCGCTTCAACCCCAGCTGGGCACGGCTCTCGGCCCGCTTGTGCGGATCAAAACGAAAGCGCTCTAAGTCCACGCCGTTGCTGATGACATAAATGGGCGTGCGAATCCCCTGAGCTTCTAGGAGCTTCTGAGCGTGTTCCGAGGGCGTGAAGATCGCGTCGCTCTGTTCGTAAAAATACTGAAGATAGCGTTCGTAGAGGGGCGCGAGCGTATTGGAGAGCGTGAAGCTGTCTTTGAGGTCATACGCGCCGACGCTGTGCGCGTGCGCGATCACTTTCTTGCCCTGCTGCTTAGCTTTGATAAGATTATAAAACGAGAGCGGGCCGAACCAGTGCAGATGCAGAATATCGTAGTCGTCGTTGGGATCGGTCGTGACTTGCAAGTCTTGCTGTTGGAGCGCTCGAAGTTGCTGAAGAAACGCGGTGCGAAACCCCGAACGCCCGATGACGCTCTCGGCCTCCAGATAGAGACAGACCCTCATTCCCATTCGATTGTCGCGGGCGGCTTCGACGTGATGTCATAGACCACCCGCGTGACCCCCTCAACTTCGTTGGTGATGCGATTGGAGATGCGTTCCAGAACGTCGTAGGGCAGATGAACCCAATCGGCGGTCATGCCGTCGCGGCTCTCGACGGCGCGCAGGGCGACGACGTGCCCGTAGGCCCGGCCATCCCCCAAGACCGCCACCGCTCGCACGGGCAGCAAGACCGCAAAATACTGCCAAAGAGCGCGCGATAGCCCCGCGTGAGAGATCTCTTCCCGCAGAATCGCATCGACTCTCTGCAAGAGCGCGACGCGCTCGGCTGTGACCTCTCCCAAGATGCGCACGGCCAGCCCCGGCCCCGGAAAGGGCTGCTCCCAGATGATCTCCGCGGGGATTCCCAACTCTAAGCCGATCTGACGCACTTCGTCTTTGAAGAAATTTCTCAACGGTTCAACGATCTTAAAATTGAAGCGCTCCGGGAGGCCGCCGACGTTGTGATGGCTCTTGATTCTGTCGGCCCGGCGCGCCCCCGTGTTTGGCGCGCCGCTCTCGATCACGTCTGAGTAGATCGTCCCCTGCACCAGGACGTCTATGGGGCCTACGGTGCGCTCCAAGCGCTGGGCTTCTTCTTCAAAGACTCTGATAAACTCAGTCCCGATGCGCTTGCGCTTCTCTTCCGGGTCGGTCACCCCCTGCAACGCCTTCAAGAAGCGCGCTTTCGCGTCTACGATCTTTAACTCTATCCCCAAGCGCTCGAAGACTTTCTGCGTGCGCTCGACCTCCCCAAGGCGCAACAACCCGGTATCTACGAAGAGCGAGATCAAGCGCTCGCCAATGGCGCGGTGCACGAGAACGGCTGCTGTGCTGCTATCTACACCACCCGAAACCCCGATGAGCACGTGGCGCGCGTGTTCAAGCTGCTTTCGGAGATCAGAAATGATCTCGCTCACGCGATCTGTGGGACGCCAGCGCCCTTCAAAGTGACAGATACCAAAGAGAAAGTTTTTTAAGATCTCTCGTCCCTTGGGGGTGTGCGCCACCTCCGGGTGAAACTGAATTCCGTAGAGAAGCCCGTCGCGGCTCTTCATCGCGGCGTGGGCTACGTTGGCGGTCTTGGCAAGCGAGACGAATTCTTTGGGCAGCTCTTGGATCTCGTCGCCGTGGCTCATCCAGACTTCTTCGCGCTCCCCCAGCCCCTTTAACAGAGTGTTCTCTTGGAGGATCTCCAAGACGCTGGAACCGTACTCGCGCTTAGCCCCCCGCAGGACTCTCCCGCCAAACTCGTGAGCCAACAATTGCATCCCGTAGCAGATCCCCAAGATCGGGATTTTCAATCTATAGATAGCGGGGTCGAGGCGAGGGGCCTCGGGGGCATAGACGCTGGCCGGGCCTCCTGAGAGAATCAGCCCCTTGGGGGCACGACGCTCAAGCTCTTCGGCCCCGATCTCAGAAGAGACGATCTCGGCATAGACCCCCAACTCGCGCGCTAACTTAGCGATCAGTTTCGTGTACTGCGAGCCGAAATCTACGATAAGAAGAGACTCCATAAAGATATATTTAGTTTAACAGAGAGAGCGCCGGGGATGCAAACACAACGTCTGTATTCTATAATCTCGTACTCTCTATGCTCAAGGTTCGATTGCGCGGTGTTTACAGTCTGGCTCTCAGCGCGTTGCTGCACGAGCACGGGTGGCAGATCGTTCAACCTGCCGAAGATTTACAAACATATATTAATAACCCCCATCCCCCGGAACCGTTCGATGTGCAAGTCTCGGACCGCGATGATCTGAAAGGGGTTATCGTCACCGGTGACAAAACGGCTTTGGGGGAATTTCACCGTCTCATTCGTCAAGCGCTTCCCAGGGTTGGGGTCTGCACGCCGCCGGTCTGGCTCGACGCGATCTATCTGGGCTTGGTGCGCCGACAGCGCGCGGCGGGCTATGAGATCGACTTAGGGGCAGCAGACGGGTTTCTCCCCAAGAGCGAAGTCCAAAGCTCCCTGCGCTCTGGCGAGGCCCTGCGCGTCCAAGTCTGCGATCTCACTGACGCCGGCGAAGAGGCAATCTTGACCACCGAGATCAGCATCGCGGGGCGCTTCGCGGTGCTCTCGTCTACCAAGGGCGTGGGCATCAGCCGAGAGATCACCGACCCTCAAGAGCGCGAGCGGCTGGCCAAGCTAGGTCGGCGCTGGGCTACCCAAAAGCACGGTGTGATCTGGAGAACAGCCGCCTGGGGGCGCGAGGCCCACGAGCTTCAGAGAGAGATTCAATCTCTTAAGATCGCGTTCGCGCAGCTGGAGGACCACCCTCCCGACGGGATTCCCGGCCTGCTGCGCCCTGGGACTCCTACGCTGATGGCGGAATTCCCCGAAGAGAGCCGAGGTACTCTTGAGTTGTGGAAATCGCGGCTTGTTGCCTCTATAATGAGAAGAACTCAGGACTAGGGAGGTTGTTCCCGTGAGCAAGAAAGCTGCCAAGCCAACCGCGCAGAAGCCTTGGTATCTGCAATCGCCGGTGCTGTTAGGCGTCGGAGTCGCTGTCGTCTTTGTGATCTTGATCGTTGCTGCCAATCTCTTCTTCACCAAGCCTAAAGAGCGTGCCATCGGCCAAGATTTCAATGCCGAGATGGGAGATCCCAACGCTCC
>JANWXV010000022.1 GCA_025057405.1 Candidatus Bipolaricaulota bacterium
GCATCGCCGTTGGGGAACCGCTCAGCCCACTATATCCCAGAAAGAAACTTAGCTCGGTCCTGTTAGCGTTCAGCACGATAGCCGCTGCCCCGATAGCTCCCAGCGGGGTCTCTGCTTTAGGAGCTGGAACTTCTTGGCCCACCGTGAGCACAGCCGTCAGCAGCGTGGGGCCTGTTTGTGTCTGCCCCGCGACGACTACTTGTCCGACCATCGCGGGATGGAGCTTACAGAAATATCCGTAAGTTCCGGCGCGATCAAACTTATAGCTGAAGCGCTGCCCACGGCTGAGCGTGGGGGAGTCAAAGAGTCCGTCGCGGCTCGTCACCGTATGCGCGATAGAGTCTTCATTCACCCACGTGACGGTCGTCCCCGGCGTGATATTCACGGTAGCGGGATTGAACGAAGCTGTTCCGTATCCGTAGGGATCGTTGCTCCCTTCAATGCGCACGATCACCTCTTGGGCGCTTGGGGTTTGCGTCTGGGGTGGCTCGGTCTGGGGCGGCGAGCCACCGTGATAGGGGGCCAAGGCTCTCTCTCCGAGCGTGAGCGCTAAGACGATCGCCAGCGCCAGAATAGACAAACTGAGTGCGCGCGCTTTTGTCATGATACCTCCTCTCTGGTTCTGGAGATTAAGTTAGCTGTGCTCAGTTCTTAACGACGATCCGGCCCACGATATTGTGCCCATGCGGCCTGTGCGTGACGAAGAACGTCCCGACTCTGTCGGGCGTGAACTCGACGGTCGTCACTCTGCCGACTTCTACGTTAAACGGCCGCACTCCGAAGACGGGGGTTCGGCCCTCTTCGTCGCTGCTGATGGCGACACCGGGGTGGACGCCATCGGCAGCGGTATTGAAAAGCTGTACGGGTTGTCCCAGCTTCAGCTCTATCGTCGGGGGATAGATCGCGTTCTCTTTGAGGCTGTGAATCAACGCGACCCCTACGGCGACGGTGACTCTCCCCGTCATACTGGGATGGAGGGCGCAGATATAGGGGAACTCGCCGGGAGTGTTGAACGTATGTGTGAAGGTCGCCCCGCGGTTCATCGTTCCCGAATCGAAGACCCCCGCGGTGCTGGTCACCGTATGGGCTATACTGTCTCGGTTGGTCCAGCGCACGGTAGTCCCCAGCGCAACTGTGATATTCTGGGGCGTGAACGAAGAACTCTGAATATTCACATCTACTACACTGGTGCCGCTCGACTGTCCTAAGGGCGCTATTCCCAAGCCCGACAGGGCCACTACGACAGCTCCCACTAGACAGACTCTGACAAGACGCATAGAATCGATCCCTCCTGACCCACGAGTTCATCAGATTATTGCTGTAGCTTAACAGTTGCTGCGATCTCTCTCACTCTTCTCTCTTTTGTTGAACTCTCTTACTTATCGTCGCTTGCGCAGATACTCTTGGATCGTGCGCGCGCCCCCGAGCGAGAGAGTATCATCGGGGCAGCCCAGAGCAGCTTTCAGAAAAGCAATCGCTAATTGCATCTGAGCGCGAATCTGCGCAAGATTGTTGTTATTGCGCGCCGAGACCGCTCGCTCTTGGGCTGCGCTCAAGAAGACGACCACGTGATCGGCCGCGGCCCGCAGATCGTTGGCAAATTCACTTCGGTTGATCTGTTCTGCAAGCTGCTTGGCCAGCGCAATCGCCCCGACGTCGGCTGTCTGCGCCCCGTATTTGGGGTCGTAGCGCGACGACGATGGCCCTTCTAACAGATTAATAACGCTCTGCGCGTGCCATTGCGCATCGCTGGCCGTGAGCGCAAAGAACGAGAAAGAAGCGTTCTGCAACGCGCTCTGAATCTGCCCCACCAAGCGATCCGTGAAGAGCACCAGCTCGCTCTGAGCGTAGCTAGACGCACCGAGGTGCGTTAACAACAGCACCAGCATCCATCCCAAAGAGAAGACCTTCATCAACCATCCCTCCAGAGGGTTATTTTAGTGAGAGAGCGCATCTGCGGGGAATAGAAAGCGTGTCACGGGGGGTGAGCGCTGGGTCGTAGCGAGGTCAAGATGAGTCAATCGGGGATCTGGAGCTTATAGCCAAAGCCGCGCACGGTCACGATCCATTGAGGTTTTTGAGGGTCGCGCTCTAATTTCTGGCGCAAGAGATAGATATATTTTTTGACGTCTTCAGTCGCAATAAACTTCTCGTCGCTCCACGCTCGTGCCATGATCTCTTGGGGGGAGAAGACCCGCCCCGGCTCCGAGGCCAACAGAGAGAGCAGCGCGTATTCCCGCGGCGTCACCGAGATCGTCGTGCCGTTAAGACGAATCTCTTTAGACTGATCGTCAATGATTAATTTCCCCAAGCGAATCGGCTCAGGTGCCTTCGCTGCAGCCGGTGAAGACGTTTCCGGGACTGTCCCCGCGGCAGGCTCCCGAGCTTTCGTCCAGGGCGGCCCTATCAGATAGGCCCCCATGCCGATCACGATGACTAAAATCCCTCCCAATGCGATCATCGGCCAGAGGGCCTCCCAGATCGCCGCTCTCAAAAAGATCAGCGAGACCCCCAAGCGCACGTAGCTCTGCTCTGATTCTAACGTTCTCCAGATGTCCAGATACTCTAAGCCATTGCGCTGGCGCTTGGTCATCAGCTCAGAGTGAGGGCCTTCTTGGAGCAAGTCCCTAGGGAGCACCGACGTGGCGACGTCCTGAGCGAGGACCTCCCCGCGCCAGACGACCTGCGCGTACAGCACTAAGCCCATCACGAACGTATTGGTCATCTCTTGAAGTTCTCGTTGCAGATGGGGCAGGTCTTCTGGAGTTCGACCGGCGAGGCGGAAGCGCACTTGATCAGCAAAGTTATTGGCGAGCAGTTCGCTGCGCTGCAAGAACTCGCGCTCCAATTCTTGGCTCATGCGCTGCGCGAAGAAGATCACCAACGGGGCGATGAAGACCAACGCTATCAAAGTAGCCCAGAGTGCGAACTTTCCGCGAGGGAGCATAGCTCTATAATCTTACAGTCTTGACGAGACCTCTTGCAAAATCGCCCGAGGCGCTTTAGAATCTCTATGAGCCTTGGAGGGATGGCCGAGCGGACGAAGGCGACGGTCTTGAAAACCGTAGCGCGAGGAGCGCCGGGGGTTCGAATCCCTCTCCCTCCGCCGCACGCTGCGCGTGGGCTTCATCTTCGCCGGCCTATGGCCGGCGAAGAAGGTGTATAGTTCAGGCGAAGCCTGGTTGCACATGTGAGCGTTTCGTAGTACAATCTTGCCAATCTACGAACTGGGAACTCCGAACTGAGAACTGGTTCTCGGAGGGGTACTCAAGCGGTCGAAGAGGACGGATTGCTAATCCGTTGTAGGGGCTAAACCTCTACCGTGGGTTCAAATCCCACCCCCTCCGCCCCATAATTATTAGCACAGGGAGAGGATTTTGTGACCCAGCGCGTTGCTCTTTTTATGATCGGCATCTTCGTGGTGTTAGCAAGTCTCGTCTCGCTGGCCGGATGCAACCCGGCCTCGCCCTCGCCAGAACCCCAGACCCCAAAACTCCAAACGGTCGAGTTCTCCAACGAATTTGTCACCGTCACGCGCACGTTTCTCAGCCCGGTCCAAGCCGGACAAGAGATCACCGTGCAGGTCAAGATCACGGCCAAAGTAGACTTGCGGGCTGTGCTCTTGAGCGAGACCATTCCCGACGGCTGGCAGATCGCTGAGGGCACAAGCCGAGCTGCTCGACTGGGCCTCAAGGCCGGCGAGAGCCTCGAGCACAGCTACACCGTAAGGGTCGGCAACAAGACGGGCACGGTCACGCTCACGGGACTAGTCACCGTTGCCACCAACCAAGGTGCTCAAGAGCCGCTGGAGATCGCATCCCAGATCCGCGTGAGATAAAATAATCTCTCGATGGGCATTCTGGTCCTAGCGCCCCAGTTGCACCTCGTGGACTTGGCGCTCTTCGTGCCCCAAGCGCGGGTGCTCGTCATCGCCGATCTGCACTTGGGGATCGAAGAGGCGCTGCGCCACGAAGGCGTCTTCGTTCCGCGCCGCCATCTCGCGCAGATTCAGCAGCGCCTCGCTCGAATCTTCCAAGAGCTTCAGATCTCGCCGCAAGCCCCGCTCTCCCGGCTGATTATCAACGGCGATCTGCGCCATCGGTTCGGCCCGCTCTCCAAGACCGAAACCCAAGAGACGCGCCAGTTCTTGCACTTTGTCCGCCCCTTCGCCCGTCAGATTCTGCTCATCACCGGCAACCACGACGGCGATCTCTCTCGTCTGCAGAGAGAACTTCCCAACGTCATCGTCACCCAAGCGCATCGCGAAGAGAACTGTTGGATTCTGCATGGGGACGAGGCCCTCACCCCCGACCCCTCTCCCGTGACTCACTCACGGGAGAGGGGTGGCAAAGCCGGGGTGAGGGCCATCACTTGGATCGTCATCGGCCACGAGCATCCCGCGGTCAGTCTCAAAGACCCAGTCACTCAGCGCGTCGAAGTCTATAAGTGCTTTCTTGTGGGCAGATACAAGAGCGAACATCTCTTGGTCTTGCCCTCGTTCAATCAGCTGGTGCGCGGGAGCGATCTGACCAAAGAAGTCCCCCTATCGCCCTATCTGAAAGAGATAGAAGATTTTTCGGTTTACCCCGTCTCCGATGACGGAGTTATTTATGATTTCGGCCCGCTGCGACGGCTGCTCGCTGCCCTATGACGTATGATCAGATGCTCCAGAAGCTGTACGGTCTCAAAGGCTCTGGGTTAGACTTAGAGAGAATTCTCACGCTCTTGGGGGAGCCACAGAAGAGACTTCAAGCTGTGCGCATCGCTGGCACCAACGGCAAAGGCTCCGTAGCGGCCTTTCTCGCGCAGATCTGGCAAGAGAGCGGCTATCGCGTGGGGCTGTTCACCTCGCCGCATCTGATCTCTCCCGAAGAGCGCATTCAGATCAATCGCCAACTCATCTCTTCGGAAGAGTTTCAGCGAGAGTTCGAGCGCGTCTGGTCTGTAATAGAAAGACTTTACGGGGCTGAGAGCGAGCAACGCGCGCGCTTCTTTGAAATCTTGGCGCTGATGGCGCTCGACTATTTTGCTCATCAGAACGTAGATGACGCGGTGATCGAGTGCGGCGTGGGCGCGCGGCGCGACGCGACCAGAGTGATCGCTTCTCACGTCTCAGTGCTGACCAACGTCGCGCTCGATCACACCGAGACGCTGGGGCCGACGATCGCGCAGATCGCTTATGAGAAGGCCGCCGTCGTCTCGGAGGGTGGGATGCTGATCACCGGCGAGAGCCAGCCCGACGCGCTGCGCGAGATCGAGCGCGAAGTTTCTGTCAAAAAAGCCCAGCTCCGTCGGCTCGATTTAGAGAAGATCTCGCTCGTTCATCAAGATTGGGACGGGCAGATTTTCAGTTGGCATTCATGGAAGGACGTAGAGATCGGAATGCTGGGGGCGCACCAGTGCGCCAACGCTGTCTTGGCGCTCGAAGCAGCGCTGGCGCTCAACGACCCTCAGATTGACGAGCGCGCGCTGCGCGCAGGGCTGAAGAAGGCACGCTGGCCGGGACGGATGGAGTTGCTCCACAAAAAACCCTATGTTATGCTAGACGGTGCGAAGAACCCCGCGGGGCTGAGCGCTCTGCGCCAAGCCTTAGAAAGGCTGAGCTTTGATCGCTTAATGTTAGTCATAGGGATCTCCAATCGTAAAGACATAGATGCGATGCTCGACGCTATTCTGCCGATCGCGGACGGCGTGATCGCCACGCAAGCGGAGTTTCGCGGGATCAGCGCCGAGTTTTTAGCTCAGAAAGTTCGTGAGCACGGTCAGCGCTGTCGGGGCATTCCCCGACCGTCGGAGGCGCTGGAGCAGGCGCTCGCGCAAGCGAACGAGAACGATCTAGTCTGTGTTACGGGTTCGCTCTTTTTGGTAGGGGCGGCCAAGAGGTGGTGGGCCGAACGCTCTCAAATCGTATGATGGGGCGTCTGATGATTGAGGGGGTACAGCTCTTTGGGCATCACGGAGCGACCCAAGAAGAGCGTGAGCGTGGGCAGCTCTTCTCGCTCGATCTAGAGCTAGAGCTGGACTTCCCCAGCCAAGACGATCTCGCGCACACGGTGGATTATGTTCGGGTGATCGAGATCGCGCAGCGCGTGAACCAAGATCAGTCGTTTCAGCTCTTAGAGAGCTTCGCACGAGTTGTAGCCGAAGAGGTGCTCAGCCATCTCTCTCCGGTGCGGCGGGTGCGGGTGCGCGTCTGTAAAGGGCGTCCGCCGCTGCCGCCGGGAATGCACGTGGAGAGCGTCGCTGCCGAAGTCGTCCGAGGGAGATAATGCGCGTGTATGTAGGGCTAGGATCGAATCTGGGAGATAGAGCGGGTTTTATTAAAGCAGCGATAGAAGCGCTGGCGCGAACTCCCCAGATACGCGTTTTGCGCTGTGCTCGGCTCTACGAGAGCGCCCCCGTGGGAGTCCCTCAGCAGCCCTGGTTTCTCAACACTGTTATTGAGCTGGAGACGACGTTAAGTCCGCGAGAGCTGCTGGCTCTCTGTAAAGAGATCGAGCGAGCGTTAGGACGGCAGCCGCGAGAGCGTCACGGCCCCCGCGAGATCGATTTAGATATTCTGCTCTACGACGATCTTGTGCTCTGCGAACCCGATCTCATTCTCCCCCACCCGGAGCTGCACCGTCGTCGCTTCGTGCTCATGCCGTTGCTCGAGCTGGCTCCCCATCAGATACACCCCGTGATGAAACAACCGTTACGTCAACTGCTGGCTTGGCTCGGAGACCCTCAGGAGGTGAACGTCTATAGAGATCTTAATTGAGACGCTCGGTCCGCGTACCCGCGTCGCGATCTTAGAGAACAAGCGCCTGATGGAGATCTATTATGAAGACCCGCAGCGCATCTTGGGGAATATCTACAAAGGGATTGTGCGGGACATCCTGCCGGGGATCAATGCGACGTTTGTAGACGTGGGGAAGGGGCAGAATCTCTTTCTCTCGTTCAAAGAACTGACCGATGCGCAGCTCAAGGGCCATCGGCGCGGCGCGACGATCCAGAAGATCCTCAAGGGCGGCCAACAGCTGATTATCCAAGTCAAGCGCGAGGCGATTGGCAGCAAGAACCCGCAAGGGACCCTCAAGATCAGCCTGCCGGGGCGCTACTGGGTCTTCTTGCCCACCGACGAGCGCCTGGGCGCGTCGCGGCGTATTGCTGACGAGCGCGAGAGTCGCCGGCTCAAGCGCATCGCCCGAAAGCTCAAGAAAGCGGGCGAAGGGCTGATCGCGCGCACCGCCGCGCAAGGGGCCTCCGAAGAAGACTTGGAGCGCGATTTTAACTATCTCTTGGGCACGTGGAAGGGGATCGAAGAGAAAGCGCAGCGCACGAGCGCTCCCGCTCTGCTCTATCGTGGGCCGGACTTGGTCAAGGCGATCTTGCGAGACCGACTCTTGGAAAACGTCGAGCGCGTCTTAGTGGACAGCAACGAAGTCCATCAAGAGATCCTGGATTTTTTGCGCTATATGCACATGGATGGGTATATAGATTTAGTGCAGCTTTATCGGGGGAAGCGTCCGCTCTTTGAGGTGCACGGGGTTGAGAGCCAATTGCGCGAGAGCCTCCAGCCCAAGGTGAAGCTCCCTGGGGGAGGCTATCTAGTCATCGCCGAGACCGAGGCCCTCACGGCGATTGACGTGAACACCGGCAGCGATGTCAAGCATCAGAACCAAGAGACGGCGATTCTCAACACCAACTTAGAAGCGGCCGTGGAGATCCCCCGACAGCTCCGGTTGCGCAAGCTGAGCGGGATCATCATCGCCGATTTTGTGGACATGAAGCGGCGGGATCATTTGGAGAAGGTGATTCGCAAACTGCAAGAAGAGTTGAAGAAAGATCGAGTTCC
>JANWXV010000023.1 GCA_025057405.1 Candidatus Bipolaricaulota bacterium
ATCGAGCACGCTCCAGAGCTTGCGCTCCCGATCGTAAGCCACTTTGGTGACGAAGACCGGCGCGCGCCCCAGAGAGCCTTCGCCATCGTCAATCTGCAAACGCTCTCCCCAAAACGAGAAGAAACGCGCATACTCGCTTTTTGCTTCTTCGAGCCTCAGCACGCGAATTACAGCATTGAACGCCCCGGCAAGATCGCCCAGCTCGGTGACCGAGAGTTCGTGCGCCCTTTCCCACGCGTTCTTAAGTTCTGACCAGAGCCGCTCAGCGCGCGCGACGTAGCGCCCCTCGCCCGTCAGACGATGGGCCACCAGCAGCGCGCTCAGCAGCATAGCTCGCGTCGAGAGCTGCTCGCTCGTGGCCCCCTCTAGCTGAGCGCTCACGCGATGGAGCACGCGCACGGCCTCCAGCGCATAGCTCCCCACAAGGGCGTACCATGCCAGCGCTTCGACCCACAGGGCTTGCAAGCGCAGCTCCGCCGGCCAAGGGGGATCGCTCTCTTTCAGAATGCTCTGAAAGAGCGCATCGGCCCGCGCGCGTGCGACGATCCCCGATAGCTCTCCGACATACAGCTCCGAGTCGGTCACGCCCAATGCAAACGCCGAAAGCGCGTGCAGCATCGCGATCTGGGCGGCCCACCCTTGCCCATAAAGCCCTCTCTGCGTATCTCTAAGATTCTCTTCGGCAAACTGCAACGCCTGCGCCGCCCAATCCCCTAGCGTCAGGGCGATCAAGCGCCAGACCGAGGGCGTCAGCAGAGCGCGCTGACAGCCCGCTTCGATCTGGCGCAGCCAACCGATATACGCGATCACCGCCCACGCCAAAGACACCGGTTCCACCGTCTCTGGGCTGTGCGGCCAGCGGAGCGTCGCACCCTCACTCGCACGAACCTTCTGAGCCAAGATGGGCAGCCTCTCCCAGCGCCCCTCTGCCTCCGAGCTTTCGGTGCCCGAAAAGAACGCCAGATGCATCACGTTCTCCAGCGAGAACCGATACGATCGGTACGTCGCGTTGGCCCAGCTCATCTCTGGTTGCGCCTGCGCAGCAAGACATCCCACGATCCCTACGAGAAGAACCCCCAGAAGATGGCGAAGATAACGATGCATGAGTACCCTCTCCCACCGTGATAAAGTTAGAGTTCTGAGTCTGATTATAAGCGCTTGCGCGCAGCGCGGTCAAACGCTTAAACTTATGCGTATGATCACAACCGAGCTAGAGCGGAAATTAGGAGAGCTTCGCGCGCTGATGCGCGGCTACGGCAGCGCGATCGTAGCGTTTTCTGGGGGCGTGGACAGCTCGCTCGTGCTGGCTCTGGCCCAGCAAGAGCTGGGAGAGCGCGTCTTGGCGGTGACGGCGCACTCGCCCGTCTATGCAAGGCGCGAGCTAGAAGCCGCTCAGAGATTGGCCCACGAGTTGGGGGTCGCTCACGAGATTATCGTTACCCGTGAACTTGACGACCCGCGCTATGTCAACAATCCTCCAACTCGGTGCTTTCACTGCAAGCAAGAGCTGTTCAGCAAGCTCACGGAGCTGGCCCAAGCACGCGGGTTCGCCGTTGTGCTCGACGGGACGAACGCTTCAGACACGAGCGATTTTCGCCCGGGGATGCGCGCGCTCCAAGAGTACAATATTAAAAGCCCATTGCTGGAAGTCGGGTTGACCAAGCCCGAAATTCGAGAGCTGTCACGGCTGCTCGGGTTGCCTACAGCCGAGAAGCCGGCGATGGCCTGTCTCGCGTCGCGCCTGCCCTACGGCAGCGCGATCACGCTTGAAAAGCTGAGACAGATCGAGCAAGCCGAAGAGCTTCTCTTTGGGTTAGGGCTGACGCAGGTGCGCGTGCGCCACTACGAGCACCTAGCACGGATCGAAGTCCCCATAGAAGAGATGACGCAGGTCTTGGAGCACCGCGAGGAGATCGTGTCGGCTTTGAGGGCATTAGGGTTTCGCTACGTAACGCTTGATCTGATGGGTTATCGCAGCGGGAGCATGAATGAGTCCTTGGGAAGAGTACGCTCGTCCTGATGTGGAACGCGAGGGCCGCTGCGGGGTCGCCGAGGTCGTCTTCTGTCCCGGCAAGACCCCAGAGCAGATCGCGGCCGTTATGAGAGCGTTGCGCCAGAAGACCGAACCGGTGCTGGCGACGCGCGCGACGCCTGAGCAAGCCCACGCCGTAAAAGCTCTGCTGCCTGACGTGGTCTATCACGAGCAAGCGCGATTGCTGACGCTGGGAGCACCGAAAGAACCAAAGGGGGGCATGGTGCTCGTCGTCACCGCTGGCACTTCGGATATAGCCGTGGCCGAAGAGGCGGCCGTTACAGCGCAGTATTTGGGGAATAAGACCGAGCGGCTCTACGACGTCGGGGTTGCGGGCGTGCATCGGCTCTTGGCGCACCGTGAGAGATTGAACGCTGCTAAAATCTTAATAGTTGTAGCGGGAATGGACGGGGTGTTGCCCAGCGTGGTTGCGGGGTTAGTAGAGAAGCCCGTGATCGCCGTGCCCACGAGCGTCGGCTACGGCGCGAGCTTTGGGGGTCTATCGGCGCTCTTGACGATGCTCAACAGTTGCGCGCCGGGGGTGGCGGTTGTCAATATAGATAACGGCTTTGGTGCTGCCGTGCTGGCGACGAAGATCAATAGACTATGAAGATCGCTTATCTAGACTGCTTTTCCGGCATCGCTGGGGATATGTTTCTTGCAGCGCTGCTTGACGCGGAGCTGATCACGGCTCAGTTTTTGAGTGAGAATCTGTCGCGCTTAGGCCTAGGCCCCGTGCGCGTTCACACCGAAAGAGTCTTGCGCCGAGGGATCACCGCGACGCACTTGCGCTGCGAGACGAGTGCTGATTCTCACGATCACCGACATTGGTCGGAGATTCGCGCGCTGATCGAGCAGAGCGCGCTGACGGCTTCAGAGAAAGCGCGAGCCATCGCGATCTTCGGCACGCTCGCCGAGGCCGAAGCGAAGATTCACGGCATCTCTATAGAAGACGTGCACTTCCACGAGCTGGGTGCCCTCGACTCGATTTTCGACATCGTCGGTGCAGCAGTTTCTATCGAAGCGCTGAAGATAGACCGTTGGTACGTTTCACAGATCAACGTTGGCTCTGGGACGGTCGAGACGGCGCACGGGAGGCTGCCCGTGCCCGCACCTGCAACGCTCGAATTGCTCAGAGATTTTCCCATCTATGCGTCGGGGATCGAGACCGAGCTGGTCACGCCTACAGGGGCGGCGATTTTGAAGGCCCTCACCCCCAACCCCTCTCCCGTGAGTGAGTCACGGGAGAGGGGAGCCGAAGGCGGGGTGAGGGCCTTGGCTCTCCCCCTCGCCCGTTGGCACCAGATCGGCTACGGCGCGGGTACCAAAGACCTCTCTCAACAGCCCAACGTGCTGCGCCTCTTGGTCGGCGACAGCGACACAGCGCTGGAGAGCGACGAGACGATCGTGATCGAGACCGAGATTGACGACATGAACCCCGAACTCTTCCCCTACGTGCAGCAGAAGCTTTTACAGCACGGGGCCAAGAGCGTCAGCGCTCAGAATATCTTGATGAAGAAGGGGCGCCCCGGACTCTTGGTCCGCGTGCTCTGCGACGCCGTTTTAGTCGATAAACTCTGCGAGCTTCTCTTTCGGGAGACGACGACGCTGGGCGCTATTTACTATCCCGTACAGCGCAAGAAGCTCGCCAGAAAGATCATCGAAGTTGAGACGCCGTACGGCCGAGTGCGTGTGAAAGTTGGGATGCTCGGCTCGGAGGTCATCAATATTGCGCCGGAGCACGAAGACTGTAAAAAGCTCGCCGACGAGAAGAACATCGCGCTGAAGGAGATCTATCGCGCGGCTACAGAATCTGCAAGCCGACTTGCCCCTCTCTCCCGTAACAGAGTATAATTCGCTCCAACGCCCAAAAGCTCGAAGGAGGAGCAACCGATGGCCTCCAAACCAATGCACGATTGGCTGCGCACCCTCAGCCTTGCCTACGTTCCGGGTCCGATGACGCCGCTGCTGGAGCACGTCTCAGAGCGACTCCTAGAGCACTTTCGCCTGATGGGCCATCGAGTGCAGGCCCTCCCGGATGCTAACAGCGATCTGATCATTACTACGGCCCCCTTCGGAGAGCCGCTCGACTGGCGGCAGGCCCTGCTCTTCGCTGCGCGCCGCCGCTTCAAACTCCCTAAAACCCCCATGGTCTTGTCGCTCATTCATGCGCGTCCCGACCAGCTCTATCCCGCTCTCGCTCATCTCGAACGCGCCCTGACTCGCCCAGTCCCAGACCCCCTGGACTACGCTTGCTTCCCCGGTCTCGCCCCCCAAGCCTATGACACCCTTCATCACCAAGGGAAACGCGGCGGGCCTCTCTTGGCGCTAGAGCGCATCCTCCAAGCCCAAGCCAAGAGCATTCGCATTCTGCTCGTCGTCGGCGAAGACCATCCCCTCTATGCTTATCACTTCGACTTGGTCGGTGCCCATCCCCGCACCGACGCGGCTCCAAGCTTCTACGAGGAGATCGTCCTACGACTGGTCACGGCTGCAAGCGCCCGCGAGCTGACCGATCACTCTGTTCTCGACGAAGTGATCCCGCGCGCCCTGTGGGAGAAGCTGAGCACCCCCAAGGCGATGTGTCGCGCCGGCGCGGAATTTGGCCAGCGGCACTTCTTCACCGAGATGGTGCGCATCGAGCGGTTGGTCTCGGTGCCCGCCGTCGGCGGCGCGGTAGCCAGCCAATACAGCGAGGGCTGCTTCGCCACGTGGGAACCCGCGCTCAATGCTCTACTGACGACGATCACCGGGAGCGCACGCCCCGTAGATAAAGCTCATATCAGCCAAGACGATCTGGCGGTTGTCGTCGGAGTCCGGCCCGACGGGCGCGGGGCCATCGTGCGCCCTGTGGAGGGGCACCGCAACGATCCGCCCTCCTCCGAAGCCGTCGAGATGTTCCAGATGGACGGCCCCTTACCCAAGATCAGACTCCCTGGGGCGAACAACGCCGAAGTGCCAGTCATCCGTTCCAAGCTCCACAGCCATCGCGGTATCGCTGCGTATGACCCGACCAAAGTAGAATTCGTCCCGCTCGACCCGCCGTATTATCACTATCTGGTCTCGTGCGCGACCGACGCGCAGGCCCGCGCGGTCACCAGCGCCTTTGCGCGCGCGCACGCCCTCCAAAATCCTGACGACTCTCGTCAGGTCGTCTTCACCATCCTGCCGGGGCACGGCGTGGTGCTGGTCGAGAAATGGCATCCCGACAAAGTGCCCTTTCAAACGATCTGGGAGTATATGGACGCTGGCTACCTAGAAGTCAGCAATCACATTCCCCAAGGCCCGATGCACTACGCGCCCGGACGGGATGGGCATTGGAGCGTGCGCGAGAGCACGGAGTGAGCGACCCTCCTACGAGACACCTGTCCTTGGCAGCCCCCTCCCCCCTTGGCACCATACTGGCATACCAGTTTAGCAGTCTATCAGTGACCCATCCAAGGGGTGAGAGGATGCGCAAGATCGCGATTATCAACCAAAAAGGGGGCACGGCCAAGACGACCACCGCCGTCAATCTCGCGGCGGCGCTGGCCGAGCAAGACTGTACCGTCTTATTGATAGACATGGACCCGCAGGGGAACATCTCTACATGGTTCGACATCGTTCCCCAAAAGTCGCTCTATCACTTGTTGCTGGACGAGGCCGTGACGCCCGAGGAGTGTATCGTTCCCGTGCGCGAGAACCTCTATGTGCTCCCCAGCACCAAGATCGCCGCGCAAGCCGAACTGATACTGACAGGGCTGCCGGGGCGCGAGCGCGTCCTCAGCCGAAGACTCGCCAGGCTGGGCGGCTATGACTTCGTCTTCTTAGATTGCCCGCCTAGTCTCAATCTCTTGAATCAGAACGCGATCACCTATGCCGATGAAGCGTTCATCCCTGTCAGCATGGACTATCTGGCGCTCGTCGGGGTCAAACAGATCTTAGAGAACTTAAAGATGGTGCGCGAGATCCTGGGGCACGAGATTGACGTCTCGTTGGTCATCCCAACGTTCTATGATCGGCGCAACCGCAAGAGCCGCGAAGTCTTAGAGAAATTAGAACTGCACTTTGACAGCAAAGTCACAGAACCCATCCGCGCGAATGTGCGTCTGGCCGAAGCAGCGAGCTACCATCAGACGATCTTTGAGTACGACCCCGGCTCGCACGGTGCGCGCGACTACAAGAGATTGGCCGAGCGCGTGCTAGCAGAGACGCCCAGCCGCCACGCCCGAGAGAAGGTGATCACGCGATGAAGCCCCGTCGTTCGATTGCGCACGACCCGCTTGCCGAGAGCGAGATCATGAAGGCTTTCTACAAGCCCAATATCGCCAAGAAGGCTTCAGAAGCCGGCGCGGGCTTGGTGAAGGCGACGTTCTATCTCGACCCCAACGATATCGTCTCGCTGGAAGAGCTGCAATTAACGATTCGCAAGCGCGAGGGCCGAAAAGCGAATAAATCCGAGCTGATGCGCGAGGCGATTGCGCTGCTGGTCAAAGAGTACTCCAAGTGATAGGATGGGCGCGGGAGGCGCCCATGCTGCCCGACATCGAGAAGATCACCCTAGAACTCGTCGCTCAAATCCCCAAGGGCAGAGTCGCAACGTTCCGAGAGATCGCCCTTGCGCTCGGCGACCCCATCGCCGCACGCGTCGTCGGCTCAATTCTGACGCAGCACAAGCACGACTGCCCCAGCTATCGGGTTATCAGCTTCGACGGAACAGTTACAGAAGAGCAAGCGAAGCTTCTCCAAGCTGAAGGCATCCCTGTCAAAGACGGGCGCGTGCTCTCAGTGAATAAATTTCTCTTTCGCGCGTTTCGCAGCGACAAGCCCCTCCAACGGCTTCAGCAGATCCAACACGAGATCCGCGCGCGCATGCGCTTAGCCCCCGATAGAAAGGAGTATCGCACCGTAGGCGGGATTGATCTCTCGTATGCAGACGCGCACGGCGTCGCGGCGTATGTGCGCCTAGAGCTTGAATCGCTAAGAGTGTTCGACACGCAGACGCTCACTCAGATCGTGCGTTTTCCCTATATTCCCAGCTATTTAGCGTTTCGTGAACTCCCCGTCATGCTCGCGCTCTTGCACAAGCTCAAAGATCAGAGCGCTTTAGCCGATATGACGTTCGTAGACGGCACGGGGAGGCTGCACCATCGCCAGGCCGGGATCGCGTCGCAGCTGGGCGTGATGCTCGATATCCCAACGATTGGGATTACGAAATCGCTCTTGCACGGCGAGCCTGAGAGAGACCTAAAGACTCTAGCGCTGAGAGAGATCTGTTATATTCGCATCGAGGGGGAGCGTGCCGGCGCGGCGCTCCGCCCCAGAGAAGACGCTGAGCCGTTCTTCATCTCGCCGGGGCATCGCGTAGATTTAGAGACAGCGATAGAGCTAACTCTGCGCACGCTCACGAGCGAGTCGGCTCTCCCAACGACGATCCAACACGCGCACGAGACGAGCCGTCACGCTGCCCAAGAGCTGAAACAAAAGACTGCACAGGCGCGCAAGAGTTCTCAGTTGGGTTTGTTCGACAAGCCCTGAAGTACCTCGTAAAATACCCTCTAATACTTTTCGATGCGAGGGGATGATCATGACGCGCTCCGAAGCTTTAGCTCTGGTACACGAGTACACCAAGAACCAAAACTTGGTCAAGCACATGTTCGCGGTGGAAGCCGCCATGCGCGCCT
>JANWXV010000024.1 GCA_025057405.1 Candidatus Bipolaricaulota bacterium
CTTTGAGCGCGCAATGGTTTGAGATGGCGAGCGAGCGATTCCCAGCGTTGCGAAACTGGAGCGAGCGTACTTTGAACAATCAATTCCGCCATCGTATGAACTGGCTGCAAGCAATGGGGCTTATAGTATCCACAAAAGCAGGATACACCCTATCAAAGAGCGGTTGGCAGTTTGTTCAGAGACATCCCCCTGAGGCTATGGCTATCCAACCGCACGAAGTTGAAGAACAAGAAGCGCAACTTCACAAGGCTGTCTTAGGTCATTTTCAACCCTTTGATCTCTCAATGCGCAAGTCCTATTCCTTGCGTCAGGCATTCGTCAGAGATCGGGCCTTTCGCAAGATCGTTACCTTCCAATACGACTACTACTGCGCTATATGTGGGTTTCGATTAGCAACTCCTGAAAAGATATATGAAGCTGATGCTGCGCATATTATTCCCAAAAGCAAGCAAGGTAGTGATGATCCACGCAATGGTATATCTCTGTGTAGGACCTGCCATTGGTTGTTTGACAAAGGCATAATCTCCGTTGATGCCAAAGATTTGTCCGTTATTGCAGCGTCATATTTGCAGAAAGAAGCGCGCGATAGATCCGTGCGTCAGGTTCTGGAATACCGCAACAAGCGCATTCGTCCTGTTAAGAATCATCAATACGCCCCATCTACAGAAGCTCTTGAATGGCACAACCAAGAGATCTTTCTAGGGTGATCCCATGAGCACATCGTCGTACTGAGAAAGCGCGAAAGATAGAGATTTTTCGGTCAGGGCCTTGACTTTTCGCACGCTTTCTGCTATGATAAGCCCCGATGAAAATCTCGATCTCTGAACGCCACATGCCGGAAAGCAAAGCGCTCAACGAATACGCGCTCTCCAAAATCGAACCCCTCTCACGCTACTTTGACGGCGTCATCAGCGTCCATGTCGTGATGGACGTCGAGAAGGAGCGCCATATTGTTGATTTGGTAGCCCATCTCATCCGGGGCAAGGTCGTCAAGGCGCACGCCGAATCTACCAATATGTACGCTTCTCTTGACGAGGCCGTCGCCGAACTCAAAGCGCAGCTCAAAAAGTACAAAGAGCGCCTGCGCGACAAACGCTCCGCCCGACGCATCGTCGCCCAAGAGCGCCAACGCGCCCTGGAGAGCACTGACCACCAGCCAGAAGAGACGATCACATACAGTAAACTCTATCTGCGCAAACCCATGACCATAGAAGAAGCGCGCTTGCAGTTGGAATCGTATCACAAAGATTTCTTGGTCTTCATTGACGCCGAGAGCCGCGATCTGAATATCTTGCACCGGCGTCAAGATGGCCAGTACGAACTGCTACAGTTGGTCTATTGAGACTTTGCCCAAGGGAGCAGACTCATGCTCTTTTGCTGATCGTGTTGAGGATCGGGAAAGGGGGAATGGGGTGTGGCCAAAGCCGTTGTGCTCTTCTCGGGAAGTTTGGCCAGCATCGTCGCCGCGCGATTAACCTTAAAACAACCCGGCGTGAGCGAAATCAAACTGCTCCATCTGCGCTCGCCCTTCTTCAGAGAGTACGAACCCGTGCTCTCCCCAAACACGGGAATCACGCACCGCACCGCCAAAGATATCGCTCACGAGGCGCTTCCCAAGGCGACCTTTCGCAGCCAGAGCGTCAAGAAAGACTTAAGAGTCCTAGCCCCTAGTTTCATCCCGCCTCGACAGTGTTCCAATAGCCAACGTTTGAAACACGGCTGCATGAACTGCCGTCATTGGTTGTTGCGCAAGGCGCTGCGCTATATGCAGCGCGCCAACGTGAAGGCCGACTTCATCGTGACCGGGGAGGTCGTAGGCGAGCGCGGGCTGGGCGTCGCGGAGATCGAGCGCTTGACCGAATTAGCCGGAGCGACGGGCTTGGTCTTGCGACCGCTCTCGGCTCAGTTGTTGCCGGAGACGATCCCCGAAAAGATGGGCTGGGTGGATCGTCGGAGCTTAAAGGGCTTTCGCGCTTCGGATAGAGAGAAGATTCGTGCGTTGGCGCGCGAGCTGGGTGTCGAGATCGCGGATTTTCCCGCCGAGAGGCGCTGCAAATTGACCATCCCGTACTTCACGCCGCGCCTGGAACGCCTGCTGCACGAAGAGACGTTGACCCTCAATGCGTTAGAGCTTCTCGAATTCCCGCTCTACTATAAGTGCCCGCCCGACGTGACGATCGTCCTTGGGCGCGACGACGAAGAGAAACGCCGCTTGCAGAACTTCTTTCTGCCCGAAGATCTGAGGCTCTATCTCCCGGATCATCGCGGGCCGATGGCCCTGGTGCGCGCCAACTGGAAGGCCAAAGCCCCCCAAGAGATCCACCAGATCATCGAGACGGCCGCGCGGGTCGCCGCGGCCCACACGCCCAAACCCCGAGAGACGATCCAAGCCCACTGGCGCTTCGAGAACGCGCACGAAACCTCAAAAATCAGCGTCAAGCCCTTCCGGTCGCCCCAAGAGCTAGAAGCTCACCATCTCAAGCTCGTATAATCACAGACCGTGAGCTTCATGCGCGCCGAACAGATCTTAGAGGGCCTCAACCCCTATCAGCGAGAGGCCGTAACGCACTTTGAAGGCCCCTTGCTGATCCTCGCCGGGGCCGGCTCGGGCAAGACCCGCACGATCACCCATAGGATCGCTTATCTGATGGCCCATTACGGCGTGCACCCCTCGCAGATCCTCGGGGTCACGTTCACCAACAAGGCCGCCGAGGAGATGCGCGCGCGCGTCGAGCGGCTCGTGGGGATGCACCAAACTCCGTGGATAAGAACGTTTCACTCTACTGCTGCAGCGATCTTGCGCGAGCAGATCCACCATCTGGGGGGAAATTATCGATCGAATTTCACGATCCTCGACGAGGCCGACAGCCGAACGGCATTGACCCAAGTGATCAAAGAGCTGGGTTATAGTGATCTCGGTGTCAGTCCGGCGCTCGTCGCGGCCGTGATAGACCGCGCCAAGGACGAGCTGATCTCCCCCGACGAGTTCGCCGAGCGCCGCGCCGGCCAGTTCGACGGCCAGATGCTCGACTTTCTCGACAGAGTCTATAAGCACTATCAGCGACGGCTCGCGGCGAGCAACGCGCTCGATTTCGCCGATCTCATCCGTTTGACCGTCCAGCTCTTCCAAGAGCGCCTAGATATTTTAGAGCGCTATCGCGAGCGCTTTCGCTTTATATTAGTAGACGAGTACCAAGACACCAACTACGCTCAGTATGTGCTGACGCGCCAGTTGGCCGAAAAGTACGAGAACATCTGTGTCGTCGGCGACGACGATCAGTCTATCTTTAGCTGGCGCGGTGCCGATCCCACGAATATCTTTAAATTCGAACAAGACTTTCCCACCTGCAAGATCGTCCAGCTCAAAGCGAACTATCGCTCTACGGCGCGCATCTTACGAGCAGCCAGCTCGGTCATTGCCAATAATCAGTTCAGAAAGCCTAAAGAACTGATCGCGCAGCGCGATGAGGGCGACCGGATCACGCTCTACCCCGCCCGCGACGAGCGCGACGAAGCCGAATTTATCGCCCAAGAGATTCTACGGCTCTGGAAGATCGAGGGCGTCTCGCTGAATCAGATCGCCCTGCTCTATCGCGTCAACACGCTCTCACGCGTGCTCGAAGAGACGCTGCTGCGCTGGCATATCCCCTATGAAATTGTGCGCGGGTTGAAATTCTACGAGCGCGCCGAGATCAAAGATATTATTGCGTATCTGCGCGTGCTGTATAACCCCCAAGACGATCTCAGCTTGCTGCGGGTCATTAACAGACCCCGCCGGGGGATTGGCGAGAAGACGATCGCGCTCTTGCAGACCCAAGCGCGCCGTGCCGGTCTCTCGCTCTGGGAGACGCTGGAGCGCCAGAACGACGCGCTGAGCAACGCTGTCAAAACGCGCTTGAAAGAATTCGCATCGCTGATCTCGGAGCTGCGCAACGCTGCTCTGAAAGAGAGACCGAGCGAGCTGACCGAGGAGCTGCTCACGCGCACGGGGTACGTGCGCGAGCTTCAAGCTCACGAGGCCGACGCCGAAGAGCGCCTCGGGAACATCAAAGAATTTCTGGGGTTTATGCGCGAGTCTGAAGCTCCAGGGGGCTTGGGGGAGTTTTTAGAGAAATTAGCGCTCGTCTCTGAGGCCGATACGTATGACAGCGCGCACGAGCGCGTCGCACTGATGACGCTGCACGCCGCGAAGGGCCTAGAGTTCGGCTATGTCTTCATTGTGGGCCTAGAAGAGAATCTGCTGCCCCACAGCAAGAGCATTCGCGAGGGCACCGTCGAAGAAGAGCGTCGGCTCTGTTACGTTGGCTTGACCAGAGCCAAAGAGAAGCTCTATCTGACGCTCACGGCGCAGCGGTCGCTCTACGGCTCGCTGCTCCTGAATGCGCCTTCGCGCTTCCTGTGGGAGCTGCCCAAAGAAGAGATCGAAGCTCCCCTTAGCGCGACACCTTGGCGATAGCGCTCTCGATCGCGTCCAGGCCCCTCTTCAGCTCGGCCTCTGTGATGACCAACGGGATGAGCATGCGGATGACGTTGCCGTAGAGTCCGGCCTTGGCGATCAGAACGCCCTGAGCCAAGCACTCTTGGATGACAGCCAGCGTCTCGTCGGAGGCGGGTTCTTTGGTCTGACGATCTTTGACGAGTTCAATCGCGATCATCGCGCCCAGGCCACGCACGTCGCCAATGAGAGCGTATTTCTGTTGCATTTTGTGGAAGCGCGAGCGCATATAGTCTCCCAAGGCGACCGCGCGCTCTAGCAGACGCTCCTCTTCGAGGATCTCCAAGACGGCCAGGGCCGCCGCACAAGCGACGGGGTTACCTACGTAAGTTCCCCCAATCGCGCCTTCCCCCGGCGCGTCTATCACTCTTTCGATGCCGACGACGGCGCTCAGGGGCATCCCCGCGGCCAGCGATTTCGCGAGCGTGATCAGATCGGGTTCGATGCCGAAGTGCTCGTACGCATAGAGCTTACCGGTGCGGCCCATCCCCGTCTGGATCTCATCGGCGACCAGCACAATCCCGTGTTTGTGGGTGAACTCGCGCAAGAATTTGAGAAAGCCCTCTTGGGGCACGATAAATCCCCCTTCGCCCTGGATCGGCTCAAAGACGACGCAGGCGACCTCGTCGGGGTTGACCACCGTGAGCAGTTGGCGTTCCCAATGCTTAAAATCCATAAGATGGCGATAGGGGTTGGGGAAGGGCATTCGGTAAATATCCGAAGCCAACGGGGCGAAGTGCTCTTTGTAGGGCTTGGCTTTGTGGGTCATCGAGAGGGCCATGAACGTCCGCCCGTGAAAAGCCCCTTCGAAGACAACGACGGCTTTGCGCTTAGTGTAAGAACGCGCGATCTTGACGGCGTTCTCGACAGCTTCGGCCCCAGAATTAAAGAAGATCGTCTTCTTGGGGGAGGGGCCGGGAGCTAATTGGGAGAGGCGCTCCGCGAGTTCTATATAGACGTCGTACATAATAACGCTGCAATCCGTGTGGGTGAACTTGGCGGCTTGCTCTTGGATCGCGCGCACCACGCGCGGGTGAGAATAGCCAACATTGAGGCATCCCCAGCCTCCGGTCAGATCAATATGCTCTCGGCCTTCTAAGTCCCGGACGATGGCCCCGCGCCCTTCGGAGATGATAAACGGGGCTAACGGGGAGACGGCCCGCGGCACGTAGCGCTCCATCTTCTGCCAGAGCGCTTTGGAGTCTTTGGTCGCGACGAAATTAATAGCCATAAGAAAAACCTCCCTTTCTGTCTGAACCCAGCACTAGTTTACCGAGTTGGGGGAGTTTCGCAAGGTCACCCGTCAGTGAAACTCTTGACCTTTTACAGCGTATAGAGTAAGCTTTTTAACAGATAATTCTCTCAAACGTGAGGTGATCGGCGGTGCGCAAACGAATGCTGGGAGCGTTGCTGATGGGGCTGTTGGTCGTGAGCGGGCTGGGGTTTGCCCAAGCCGACGACGACCAAGCGATCCATGAGGCGCTGAAGAAGCTCCTGCTCAGCGGAGACGAGATCAGCGAGCTGGTAGGGGGCACGTGGCTGCTCGACCAGACGGGGCGGTTGAGATTTGAGACCGAACGGGACTTGGGGAATGCCGTCAGCGCGTTTGGGATCTATCTGAGGCGCGGGCGCACCCGAGACGATATTATTAGACTGATCATCGCGCTCTGGCAGCATCGGTCGGAGCAAGACGCCAAAGAACTGTTTGAGCGCGGGTTCGTCTCGATCTTCGATCCGGAGCAACCTGTGGCGCTGCCCGCCCAACAGGTCAAGGCCGTCCAGGAGGCCCTCAAGGGGACAGCCGACGAGGTGCAGTTCTTCAAATACGAAGACGAGACGTTGGGCTTGGCCTTTCGCAAGGGGGCACGCGCCGGGGTCTTGCGCGTCAAGCTCACTCCCGAGGAGCTGGTCTCTCTGGCGCGCAAGCAGATTGAAGTCCTGACCAAGGGCCGCCCTTGACTTTTGGAGCCAAGAGCGCTTATAATATCGGGAAAGAGCATCGAGTGAACGAGATTTAAGCAAGGAGGTGGTCGAGCACTGCGAGGGGAAGAGCACAGCAGGCCACTCTCTTGGGGTTATCTATCTGGTTTGGAGAAAAAGAACAAAGGAGGTTCGGTCAGGATGCGTCTTTTAAGGTCTCTAGGTCTCACGTTGGTCGTCTTGGTGCTTCTGTCAGGCGTGGCAGGGGCACAATATTCTACGGTAGGGGAGTTACAGCGGTGCGCCCGCACCGATGACTTGATCAGAGAAGTTCCCGCAGGCTGTTACGTGGCCGAGGCGCTCAAGGACGGCAATCTAGCGAAGAAGCTGGGCGAGATCCCTGCACCGGCGGCGCTGGCCAAGCCGGCGTTGGAGAATATGATTGCTGCGGGGCTGCTGAAGGCTCTTGAAGATGCGCGCAACACCCTAGAGAAGAGCGCGAGAGAGGCTGAAGACTTTGCCGAAATCTGCCGAAGTGATCGAGCGGAGAACGCGGCCCATTGTGCGGCTCTGGCGGCGCGCTTGGTTCAGTATTCGGCGGTGCGGCTCGTGCGTCCAGCGGCAGACGCAGCGAGTTTAGGGGGGGTTGTTGGAGGAGGGAAGGCAGAGATCGCTGAAGTGCCCAGCGGCGCCAACGCGGATATTCAAACTGTTGCGGCTAACGCCCTCAACGATCTGCTGATATTGCCCTTTGGGCACGCCGAGGGGGTAATCGCATTGGGCAAGGCTCCCGGTGACGAGACGGGACTGCTCGTCGCCGGAGAGACGGCGCTAGCGCGTGCCGCCGCGAGCGAAGCCGCTCGCTTCAAGATCATTGATGATCTCACGCCTCCCGCGGGCATCACCGCGGCCAAGGCCCAAGATCTCTACAATCGCATGGTCAAGGCCGAGACCGACGGCAAGATGGAGTTGGCCTACACGCTGGCGCGTGCCTATGTCATTTCGGCTCCGCTGGCGGGGGTCTTCACCGAGCGCGGTCTGACTGAGGCCTTCAACCGCGTCAATCAGTGTCTTACTGGGGCAACGCTGGTGCTGCGCGGTCTCCCGTTCGATTGCAACCGCTATAAGTCGTTGCGCGCGGCCGTGGCGACCGATATCTATCCGGGGCTGGTCACGGGCTATACCGTAGCTGCAGAGATTATCAGCTGTGACATGTTGCGCAACATCGCCGAGACGTCGCTGTGGGCGTCGGCGCGTTTGGCC
>JANWXV010000025.1 GCA_025057405.1 Candidatus Bipolaricaulota bacterium
GTAGATACAGCCGGAAGAGCCGAGATAGACCGCGTGCGCGAGAACATCCGCGCGTTCAATCCCAAAGCCAAGATCATCGAGGCCGTCTCGCCGCTCTTTGTCGAAGACCCCCGCGTGATCGAGAACAAGCGCGTCTTGGTCATCGAAGACGGCCCGACGCTCACCCACGGGGAGATGGGCTACGGCGCAGCAACGCTCGCTGCCGAGAAGTTCGGCGCTCGCGAGATCGTGGACCCTCGCCCCTATGCCGTCAACTCGATTGCCCAAACTTTTAAGAAATATCCCCATATGGGCAAGCTGCTCCCCGCGATGGGCTATGGCGAAGACCAGATCCGTGATCTGGCCAAGACGATCCGGCACACGCCCTGCGACGCCGTCGTCATCGGGACGCCGATAGACCTGCAACGACTGATCAAATTTGAGGTCCCCGCGACGCGCGTGCGCTACGAACTCCAAGAGATCGGCCACCCCACTCTGAAAGACTTGATCGCGCCGCTGGTCGAGTGAGCCAGACAGCGGTCACTCCTAGACCAGACAGAAGCCCAGCGACGCTTAGGCGTCTTTCCTTCGTTTTGCCGAGCGCTTCGCTTATAAAGATCGCTGTATGAAGCCATTATCACGCGCTCTGCTTTGCGGTCTGCTCGTCTTGGTCTTCAGTGTAGTGATGCCCACAGTCGTCTTGGGGCAACAGTTTCTCGGGCGCTTCCTCAGTGAGCTGACGTTTCAGCCCGCGGCTCCCTACTTCGTGAACGCAGAGTTTCGCGTGCTGTCTAAGATCAGCGTGGCCGAAGCGGCGTTCGCGATAGATTCGAAATTCGATCTGGGAGCGCTGCGCTGGCAGCGGTTTATCGCCTCGGTGACCGTGCCGCCCCTGAGCGCGCGCAACCGTCTGACGTTCGTGAACGGGTTTGCCTTCGGCAAGAACGAGTTGGTCGCCGCGCTGCAATTTGGCGGGGTCGCCCTGGGCATCGAATTGATTCTGCACAATCAAACCGCGACGTTCGATATCGAGTGTCCCCCTACGCCCATGACGCCCTCGTTGGAAGTGGGCTTAGTCATCGAAGCTGGAGTCCGCACGCAGTTCTTCACCGTTGCCAGCTATACGGGCTTCGGCGTCATTCGCCTCGTAGAAGACCTGGATCAAGAGCAGTTGCCCATTATTAACGAACCGTTCGCGTTTGAACCCCGGATTGTGATGCTCGAGATCTTCAGCGAACGCGAGCCGGATCGTCTCGTCGTCGCGCCCTTTCAGTTCACTGAGCAAGTTATCGCGTTTGAGTTCTATCTGATGAACGTCGTCTCGCTGAGTTCGCTCTCGGTCTTCACACCGCTGGGGTGGAAGAAGCAGATCCCCGGCTTATTAGTAAAGTTCGACGCGCCGGCGGCGAATCTGAAGCTGCGCTTCAGCCTCAGCTCGACGTTTGAGCTGCCCGGCTTCTTCTTGACGTTCTTGCCCATAGAGCTGGACTTGCGCTGGATGTTCTTCCAATGGCGCAGCTTCACGCTCTTTGGCGATCCGCCGGGGGCGACGCCCTTCTCGTTCCGAAAACAAGTTTTTCAGTCGCTCTTTGAGCTGAACTTCTTCCGAGGGTTCTTTGAACTGTGCTTAGGTCCCGACTGCCCATGTCCCTTCGGGGGCTTGATCCCCAACGTACGCTGGCGCTTCGGGATCGAGCTGAGATTCTTATTTGGCTCTTAATATTATAAACGCTTGAGGAAGACTTCAGCCTCTTCTTCGTAGGTGTGAAAGGGATTGGCCAAGACTAGCGTCTTCTTCGGTTCGACGAAGACCCCATCCCACTCGATCATATACTCGTGCTTGCCGCGCGTGCGTAGCCCGCGTACGATCATCGCCCGCCCGTAGGCCCGCGTATCCACGGGCGGGTCTTCAATAGCCCGCAGGATCGCCCTATCGCTGACGAGCCGCAAACGGTCTTCCAAGGCATAATGCAGCCCGTACTCCGGATCAACGTTGTGATATTCTAGATCCAAGCTGTGGATCGCCTCCGATTGCCACGAGAGGCCCTCGGCCTCTTGGTAGAGCTGCAATAATTTATATTTGGCGACCCAGTCCAATCGATCGGAGAGCGTGAGCGGGTCGCGTTCCAGCGCATCCAAAGTGCGCTCCCATTCGCGCAGGACTTCATCGGTCTCGGCATCGCGCCCCGCAAAGCGCTCCTGCGCCGCTTGCAGATAGATTCTCTGCAAATCTATCGCCGAGATCGTCTGGCCGTTCTCGCGCCGCACCAGCCAGCGCCACGTCGGGTCGCGCGAGATCTCCTTCATCGCTTTTAAGGGCTGCACCAACTCGACTCCCAAGGGCACCGCGCGCTCTTCTAACAGATCGAGCACCAAGACCGTCGTGCCCGTCTTGAGAAACGTCGCGTACTCGGAGGGATTGGCCTCGCCAAAGAGCAGATGGAGTCGGGGGCTGCGCGATAGTTCGTACATCTGGTCCCATTTGGGGTTGATGAGGGCGCGGCTGAAGCGCACCCGCCCCGAGACCGTATGCAGAATATGATCGGCACGCTGCGAGAGCTGAAAATCTACCGTGGGATCGGGTTCAACGCTATAAGCCGCATCGACAAAGACATAATCAGCGGGGTGCCGGGTGCGTTGTTGCGAGAGGCGCTGCCAGTCGCTCGTCAGGCGGTGCCCGCCCGCACGACCAGCTCCCGCGAAGATCTGGCGCGTCACCAAGAACGGCACGAGCTTCTCGAGCGCCTGTCGCCACGAGAGCGCTTCGACGTTCACCGAATAATTCTCATGGCACCCGAACGTATGCCCGGCAAAGTGATCTACGCTGTTATTATAAAAGCTGACGCGCTCGTGCCAGCGCAGGGCGCGCAACGTCTTAGCGATCAGGCGCTGGCCGGCGCGCTCATACGCAATGAGGTCTCTCAGAGAGCGACATTCGGGAGTCGCATACTCTAAGTGCGTGCCGACGGCGTCAATATAGAGTCGGCCCCCGTTGATGAGAAAGCCGCCGGCCTCGGCCGGCTCAAAGTACATATCGCGCGTGTGCAGATCGAGCAGGCCCCACTGCCCCCGCGCGAAGATCGCCTCTTTGACCTGCTCGACGACCGTCTCGTACGAGCCTAAAGCCGTGTCGCGCACCAGACAGCCGAACTCCGTCTCCAGACCGACGATGCGATGCTGCATCGCTCACGCTCCTATTTATGCTGGCTGAAGCTCTCGCAGCTTCTGCACTTCCCTTCGGATGAACTCGACGATCTCTTGGGTCGAGGTCCCCGGCCCGAACAGCCCCTTCACCCCCAGCTCTTCTAAGATCGGCTTGTCTTCATCGGGGATGATCCCCCCGCCCAAGAGCAAGACATCGTCCATGCCGTACTGCTTCATCAGCTCTCGGGTCTTCTTGAAGATCGTCAGATGCGCCCCGGAGAGAATGCTCAGCCCGATCACATCTACGTCTTCTTGGAGAGCAGCTTTGATGACTTGTTCGGGGGTGTTGTGCAAGCCGGTGTAGATAACTTCCATGCCGGCATCGCGCAGCGCGCGCGCCACGACCTTCACCCCACGGTCATGGCCGTCGAGTCCTGCCTTGGCCATCAGCACGCGAATTGGGCGATTCATAACTCTTTACACCATCGCTGGCTCACGATAGGCCCCGTGAACTCTCTTCAGAACCTCCATGATCTCGCCGACGCTCGCATAGGCTTTGACGGCTTCTAAGATATAGGGCATCGTGTTCTGCCGTTGGCGCGCAGCTTCTTCTAAGCGCGCGAGCGTGCGTTCGACGGCGCGGGCGTCGCGCTCACGGCGGACTTGCTGCAAACGCTCGATCTGTCTTCGTTGCACTTCGGGATCAATCTTGAGCGTGGGAACTTTTTGATCTTGCTCTTTCGGGATCGTGTACTTATTAACTCCAACGATGATCTGCTCTCCCGATTCGACTTGCTTTTGGTACTCATACGCAGCCTGAGCGATCTCTCGCTGGAAGAAGCCCTGCTCAATTCCTCGAAAGACCCCCTCTAAGATGCTGCCGTTGCCCAGGCGCTCGATCTTGTGAATATACTCCAGCGCCTTGCGCTCGACTTCGTTGGTGAGCGCTTCGACGAAGTAGCTGCCGGCCAAGGGGTCAATCGTATCGGCGACGCCCGACTCATAGGCGATGATCTGCTGGGTGCGCAGCGCGATTCTCACGGCCTCTTCGGTGGGCAGCGCCAGCGCTTCGTCGTACGAGTTCGTGTGTAAGCTCTGCGTCCCCCCTAGCACAGCCGCCAGCGCTTGCAGCGCAACGCGAACGATATTATTTAACGGCTGCTGTTCGGTGAGCGAGCACCCAGCAGTCTGAGTATGAAAGCGCAGCTTCCAGCTCTCTGGGTTTTGAGCGCCGTAGCGCTCGCGCAGGGCACGTGCCCAGATCCGTCGTGCTGCCCTGAACTTGGCGATCTCCTCAAAGAACGAATTATGTGAATTAAAAAAGAAGCTCAATTGGGGGGCCACTTCGTCAATATCGAGTCCCCTCTGGAGAGCAGCTTCGACATAGGCCATGCCGTCGGCGAGCGTGAAGGCCAACTCTTGCACGGCGGTCGAGCCGGCCTCGCGAATGTGATAGCCCGAGATACTGATCAGATTAAACTTAGGCGTCTCTCGAATGCCGAACTCAAAGATATCTACGATCAAATCTACCGAGGGCCTCGGAGGGACCACCCACTCTTTCTGGGCAATGAATTCTTTGAGCATGTCGTTCTGAATCGTGCCGCGCAGCTTCTCTCTTGGCACGCCCTGCCGGTCTCCAATCGCGATGTACATCGCGTAGATGACCGGCGCGCTGGGGTTGATCGTAAAGCTTGTCGAGACCTGATCTAACGGAATCCCATCGAAGAGAATCTCAAAATCTCTCAAAGTATCTACGGCGACGCCCTCGACGCCCACTTCGCCGTCGGCCAGCGGGTGATCGCTATCCAATCCCATCAGCGTAGGCATGTCAAACGCCGTCGAGAGACCGGTCTGGCCCTCTTTCAAGAGATATTTGAAGCGCTGATTGGTCTCTTCGGGGCCGCCGAAGCCCGCGAACTGGCGCATCGTCCAGAGCCGTCCCCGGTACATCGTGGGATAGACACCGCGGGTGTAGGGGTAGTCTCCGGGGCAGCCCAGATCGCGTTCGTAATCTAAGTCTTTGATATCGTCGGGGGTGTAGAGCCGAGCGATCTCTTCATTCGAGACGGTGATAAAGCGTTCGCGTCGTTCTGGAGATTTTTTCAGGGCGGGTTCTAGGGTCTTTTTCTCCCAACGTTCTCTCTCGGTCTGCACGTGAGTCTTCATGCGGCCTCCGCTCTCTTGCTGTTGTTTTATTATTATAGTGAAAAACTGCGCACAGGCCAATAGCCCCCGATTGGGTTGCCCCGCACCGAGAGATTGGGATAAACTTAATTTCAGAACTGCTATGAACACGAGCGACTTAAAACGATACATCGTGTGGTCGAAGCGCACGCTCGATCTGAGCGACCCCTGGCAACGCCAATGGTGGATTGAGCAAGTCTTGCTTCACGGGCGTGCAGAAGATATTGTTGCGCTCGACTGGGAGGAAGTACGCCGGCTCCTTCCCCACTTGCAGTTGCCCCCGTGGGTTCGGCGGCTCTGGGAGGGATACTTCGCTCATGCAGATCAGAATGCCGCACTCTAGGGGGCTGCTGACGCCAGCCCAAAGGGAAATCCTTCAAGCATTTCAGTTGTTGCCTGATGCGCAGCGATTTTACTTGACCGGTGGTACAGCATTATCTGAGTTTTATCTAGGGCATCGTCGCTCTTTTGATCTCGATCTTTTTACTACCGAACAGCGATTGGTTCTCCCCTTCTCGCGCATCGTCGAACAGCGCTTTGCTCAAGGCTTTGCTGTGCGCGTCATTCGTCGTCTGGAGAGTTTTGTCGAGTTTGAACTGGGATGGCAAGGGGAAACCGTAAGAGTGCAGTTGGCCTACGACTCTCCGTATCGTTTCGCTCCTCCTCACCAAACGCCTTTGGGATGGGTAAATGATTTTCAAGATCTCATAGTAGATAAAGTGTTGGCCTTCTTTGGACGAGCCGAGCCGCGCGATGCGGTGGATCTTTTTGTGATCTTGGAGACAGAAGATCTTGAGGAGCTAACGAGACTTGCTCTCCAAAAAGACCCGGGCTTCGATCTCTATTGGTTCGCTCAGGCTTTACAAAAGACGCAAGAGTTCCCGGATGAAGTGGGGCGCTGGCCGGTGGAGCTCGTTCGGCCACTAGACCCCAAGCAGCTTAAGAAGCGCTTTCAGGAGATCGCTCTAGAGATCATGGCGAAGTTGCATCCTCGATCCTAAGTGGCAGGGCGGAGCCAATATCCCGACGGTATTGCATCCCTTGGAATCTGATCTTCTCGATCGCTGTATAGGCGCGGGCGCGGGCCTCGTTGACGGAATCTCCAAGCCCGACGACGTTGAGCACACGCCCTCCCGCCGTGACGATCTGGTTGTTTTGGAGCGTCGTGCCCGCGTGAAAGATGAGCGTGTGGCCCTCACCCCGCCCCGCGGGCACCCCTCTCCCGTGATGACTCACGGGAGAGGGGCCGGGGGAGAGGGCCTCCAGCCCCTCGATCACCAAGCCCTTCTCGTACTGTTCGGGATAGCCCTTAGAAGCCAAGACGACGCAGACAGCGCTGACGGGCTTGAGCTTTGTCTCAAATCGCTCTAAGCGTCGCTCGGAGATAGCACAATAGAATTCAAGCAGATCGAAATCGAATCTCGGCACCAAGACTTGGGTTTCGGGGTCGCCGAAGCGCGCGTTGTATTCTAAGAGATACGGACCGCGCTCCGTCCAGATCAATCCGAAATAGAGAATCCCTTCGTAACTGATGCTCTCGACACGCAGCGCGTCAAACGTCGGCGCGACGATCTTTCTCACGGTTTCATCGAGCATTCTTTCCGTCAGCCACGGCACCGGCGAGAGCGCGCCCATGCCTCCGGTGTTGGGCCCCTGATCGCCATCTAGCAGCCTCTTATAGTCTTGAGCGGTGCCCAGCAATTTCCAAGAACTCCCATCCGAAGCGACAAAGAGCGAGAACTCTCTGCCGACTAAAAACTCTTCGACGACGACGCGCTGCGACGCCGCGCCGAACCTTCTGGCTAGGATGAAATCTCTGAGGGTCTGCTCTGCTTCTAAATGCGTCTGGGCAATAGCGACCCCCTTGCCGGCGGCCAGACCGTCGGCTTTGATAACGATGGGGAGCTGCATGGTGCGGGAGAAGGCACGAGCTTGGTCAAAGTCGTTGAAGCTGCCGTGTCGCGCTGTGGGGATCCCGTGTTTGTGCATGAACGCTTTGGCTGCGACTTTGCTGCCCTCCAGAAACGACGCCCTCTGCGTAGGCGCAATAATCTTCAGATTCTCTCTCTCGAAGAGATCGCGAATCCCGGCGACGATGGGGGCTTCGGGGCCGACGATAGTCAAATCGATCTGTTCTCGGCGAGCGAACTCTATCAATGCTGAGAGATTCTCGGCACTGATGGGGACGTTCTCGCCGAGCTGGACTGTTCCAGCGTTGCCGGGAGCGACATACAGTTTGGAGAGTTTGGGAGATTGGGCTAGCCCCCACGCAAGGGCGTGCTCTCGTCCCCCAGAGCCGATCAAAAGAACTTTCATACTCGCTTGGAGTATAGCACACGACCCCCAAGAGAGCCAACTC
>JANWXV010000026.1 GCA_025057405.1 Candidatus Bipolaricaulota bacterium
AGATCTGTTGAGAGGCTCCTGGCCCCAGCGCCCACCACAGCCCAATCGCGCTGACGCCCCCGATGCCCAGCAGAACTATTCCAAGAATCGCTAAGCGGCGACGCATGATCTCCTCATTTCACTACACTCTCTAATTACGGTACTGGGTCGAACCCCCCCGGATGGCCCGGATGGCATCGAGCTAGACGCTTGAGCGCCTGCCAACCGCCCTTGAGCAGCCCGTATCTCTCAATCGCTTGCTTAGCGTATTCCGAACACGAGGGATAAAACCGACATACGCTGGGCAAGAGGGGCGAGAGCAGCTTCTGGTAGAGAGTGATCAATCCAAGCGCCAACCAACGCATAGTGTCCTATTGTAGCGTTGGAGTGGCCTTGGCGCAAATCGAAGCGCTCTGACCGAAACAAGCTCGTTCTGACTTGTCCCCTAATCCCTGCGCACCTCTTGCAGCAAGTGGTGCTGGCGGTCGTAGATTCGGACGATCAACGGCATCTGCCCCGGCAGGGCGTGCGTGGCGCAGCCGTGACAGGGATCATAAGCTCTGAACGCTATCTCAATGAGATTGAGAATCCCGTCATCGATCTTGCCTTCTTTGATAACGCCACGAGCGGCTTTATCTACGGACATCGCGATGCGGGCTGCGTTGTTCTGAGTCGCGACAATGAGATTGGCTTTCGTGATCAAGCCCTTCTCGTCGGTCTGATAGTGATGAATGAGCGTTCCCCTTGGGGCCTCGACGACGCCGATGCCCTCCTTGGAAGTCGCTGTGGGGATGGTGCGCACGTGGGGGCTGGTGATCTCCGGGTCGGTGGCGAGTTCGTGCATGCGTTCAGCCGCGTAGAGCAGCTCGATCAAGCGCGCCCAGTGATTCGCCAACGTGTGATGGACGGGTTTTCCGCCCAGGGTCTTGTAGAATTCTTTATACGCTTCTTGAGCTTTGGGCGTGGCCATGCCTTCAGCCGCGTTGAGCCTTGCTAACGGCGCGACGGCGTAGACGCCGCTCTCGGGGCCGTCAACGAAACCCTTCCAGCCCACGTCTTTCAGATAGCAGAACTTGATATAGCTCCACGGCTCGACGTGCTCGGCAACGTGCTGGAGATACTCTTGCGCTGTGAATTTGAGAAACTCTTTGCCGTTGGGGTCGACGACGCGCAGCTGCCCATCGTAGAAATTCACTCTATTCTGATCGTCTACTAAGCCCATATAGTACGTCTGGTGGGTGTAGGTATCCGACACAATCGTCTCGACGTATTGTTTGTTCTTGAGCACGACGTCCTGGAAGATCTCTAAGCTGAACAGCCCGAACTTTACGGCGCGTTCGGCCCCAGCGATGAACTTCTCTTGGTCTTCTTTCGTAAGGGCTTTGGAGATGCCACCGGGCAGCCCAAAGACCGGGTGAATCACTTTGCCACCCGCCAGCGAGATCAAATCTCGGAGCTGCTTGCGCACGCTGATCACTTCGCGCCCGATCTCTAAGCCCACCTTGCCCAGCACGCCCAAGATATTGCGCTGGGCTTTGGGGGCCGTCGGGCCGACGACAAAATCCGGCCCCCCCAAGAAGAAGAAGTGCAACGCATGGTCCTCGACAAAGAACGTGCTGTAGACAAGCTCTCTAATTTTCTTTGCTGCTGACGGCGGCTCGACTTTATACAGATCATCGAGCGCTTTGGTCGCGGCCATGTGATGGGCGGTGGGACAGACGCCACAGATCCGTGACGTGATTTGGGGCATATCTTCGGCGGGACGCCCGACGGCGAACTTCTCAAAGCCGCGCAGCTCCGGCACCTGAAGATAAGCGCGTTCGACGTTGCCGCGCTCATCTAAGAAAATATCTATCTTCCCGTGGCCTTCTAATCTCGTGATGGGGTCAACGACGATCTCGCGGGTCATGCGGGGGCACCTCCCTTGTGCGGAACGCGCCGATGCAGAAGCGACGCCGGAAGGCTGTAACGATAGAACGTTCCTATGGGATCTACTATCTGCTCCATCAGATTTGCTATCTCTTTCTCGTCTTCGGAGTCTATCAACGACGCGATGGCCGAGAGCGCCTTGGCGCCGTAGTCCTTCACCCGGCTTGTGGGGCCAAGACACCCGGTGCAGGGCATATTGGCGCTCACACACGGCGCTTCACACCCGGAGCGCGTCGCTGGCCCTAAACACAGCAGTCCCTGAGCGAGCAAGCACTTCTCGGAATCTATCTGAATCTGATGGGGGCGCTTCAGCTCTTTCAGGGCTAACTTGTCGGGCTTGGTCGGCTTGCGCGGGCACTCTTCACACAGAGCTTTATCGGGCGCCAGCACGGTGCCCTTGGGCGGAAGCTTGTTATCTAAGATCGCCATCACGGCGTTGACGATCAGTTTCACCGGGGGCGGGCAGCCCGGCAAGTAATAGTCAACCTCGACGACTTGATCGAGCGCGCGCACCGTATCTCGAAACGCTGGCAGCGTCAGGGCGTAGCCGTTGGAGCCGAGCTTGAGCCGCTCTTGTGGGACGACGCCGTCGGGGTTGGTCACGCTGGGCGCTTCTTTGTAAACATAGTCGAAGATCGCTTGGCGATCCCACAGATTCGCCAAGCCGGGCACTCCCCCAAGGTGCGAGCAGCTTCCAAACGCAATCAAGAGCTGAGACTTCTGGCGCAGCAGCTCGGCCATCTCTTCTTGCTCCGAAGTTCTGATCGCCCCATTGACAAAGCACGCCGCAAGTTCACCGTCTTTCATGGCTTCCACATCAGAACGCTTAAAATCCAGTGCCACCGGCCAGAAGACAATCTCCACAGCTTCGACGACTTTGAGCACATCTTCGGCTAAATCTACGACGGCTTCCTCGCAGCCTCCACATGAGGCGCACCAGTAGAACCCGACTTTGGGCTTGCTCATCGCGCACCTCCTTGGCTGCTGACTGCAACCGCTTCTCGTTCTTTCACTGCTGCTCGATGCGGTTTCGGAGGTCGTTCTAAGCGCAGCGGCCCGAGTCTTCTGATCTGCTCGGCCATCTCGTTCATGACTTTCTGCACGCGATCCCCCTCAGATGCCGAGATCCACTCCAAACGCACGCGCTCCGGCTCAATCCCCATCTCCGTCAAGACGCGCTTGAGCAACGTGTAGCGGCGCAGGGCTTTATAATTGCCCGACTGATAGTGACAGTCCCCCGGATGGCAGCCGCCGATCAAGACCCCATCAGCGCCATCGGCCAGGGCTTTGAGTACAAACTGCGGGTCTATCCTCCCAGAGCACATCACGCGAACGATGCGCGCGTTGGGCGCATAAGCCATCCGCGAGATGCCTGCTAAATCTGCTGCCGTGTACGTGCACCACGTGCAGAAGAACGCAACGACTCTCGGTTCCCACTGCTCAGACATAGCTTAACACCCCTTCGATCTCTTGGAAGATCTGTTCGTCGGTAAACAGATGTTGCTGCGCGGCGCCGGACGGACAGGCCGCGACACAGGTGCCGCAGCCCTTGCAGAGAGCTTCGTTGATCACCGCCACGCCCTTGGTGCCGTTGAAGCTGATCGCGTTGAACGGGCACAAGGGGATGCACGTCTTACAGCCGGAGCACAGCTCTTCGTGGATGAACGCCGTATTGGGTTCTAGCTCGACGAAGCCACGGTCAATCAGCGAGAGGACTTCGGCCGCGGCCGCGCCCGCTTGCGCGACCGTGTCTTGGATGTCCTTGGGGCCTTGGCACGCGCCAGCGATGAAGATGCCATCAGCGAACGTTTGAACGGGAGCCAGCTTGGGGTGACGCTCCAAGAAGAAGCCGCCCGTCCCGCACGAGATATAGAACTTTCGACGCACTTCATCGGCATCGGCTTGCGGTTCTAGACCCACCGCGAGCACAACCATATCTACCGGAATGCGACGGATGACACCGATGAGCGTGTCTTCCGCACGGATGACGAGCTTGCCCTCTTCGTCGGGGGTCATGGCGTGGTCAGTGACTTCGGCGACCCGCCCGCGAATGAAGTGAATCCCCTCTTCGAGCATTCTGTCGTAGAACTCTTCGTAGGCCTTGCCCGGCACGCGCATATCTATATAGAAGTTATAGACTTCGGCGTGCGTGCGCTCTTTGATCAAGTGCGCTAGCTTGAGCGAATAGAGACAGCAGACGCGCGAACAGTACGAGTTATAGTTTCTATCGCGCGAGCCCACACAGTGAATAATGCCAACGGCTTTGGGGGTTCGGCCGTCGCGCAGGCGGATCTCGCCGCCGGTCGGCCCGGACGCGTTCGTCATGCGCTCGACTTCGAGAGCCGTGTAGACGTTGGGGTACTTGCCGTAGCCGTAGCGCGGGATACGTCGCGCGTCGAAGGGCTTGAACCCCGTCGCGATGATGATCGAGCCGACAACTACTTCTTTGATCTCGTCTTTCATCTCGTAATTGATCGCTTTCGCTTCGCAGACGGTGGCGCAGAGCCGACAGTCGCAGCAGATGCCGCAGTCGAGGCAGCGCTTGGCTTCAGCCATAGCTTGTTCTTGCGTATAGCCCGTGTGCACTTCATCGAAGGTGCGGCGGCGCGCCAGCTCGATGCACGGCATGGGGATCTGTCGCTGCATCGTGACCCCGCTGGTGTCAACCGTATAAGTCTGCTTGAACGGCCCTTCCAGCTCGCGGCCAACGCGCATATCTAATTTATTGAGATAGCGATCTATCGAGATTGCGGCTTTCTTGCCAGCGTACATCGCATTGACGACGACGTCGGGTCCCGTGACGCAGTCACCGCCGGCGAAGACCCCTGGAACGTTGGTCTCAAGAGTTATTTCATCAACTTTGAAGGTGCCCCACTTGGTCGTTTCTAGGCCAAGCTTGTCACCGAGAGATTTGAGATCGGGCACTTGCCCAATCGTGACGATGATCGCATCACAGGGGAGGACGAACTCCGAGCCGGGGATCGGCTCTGGCGCAGGGCGTCCCGACGCGTCAGGCTTGCCGAGCTTCATCTTCAGGCACTCGAGCGCCGTTACGCCCGTCTCTTGGTTGCCCAAGATCGTCTTGGGGGCTGTGAGAAAGAGCAGTTTGACGCCCTCTTCTTCGGCAGCCTCGACTTCCTTGGGATCGGCGGGCATCTCGGCGCGCGTGCGCCGATAAACAATCGTGACGTCTTCCGCTCCACACCGGAGTGCCGTGCGCGCCGCGTCCAGAGCCGAGTTGCCCCCGCCGATCACCAAGACTCTCTTGCCAAGATTGAACGGGCCTTCAAGATTGACTCTTCTCAAGAACTCGATCCCGCCCCAGACGTTGGGCAAGTCTTCGCCCGGAACGTTGAGCCTGCGCTCGACGTGTGCGCCAATCGCAATAAAGACGGCGGCGTACTGTTTGCGCAATTCTTCGAGGGTAACGGCCTTGCCAACGGGGATATTGGTCTTGATCTCGATCCCGATCTCTTTCAGTCTATTGATCTCTTGGTTGATAACGTCGCGCGGCAACCGAAATGCGGGGATTCCGACGGAGAGCATCCCGCCGGGGACGGGGTGCGCTTCGTAGATAACGGGCCAGTAGCCCCGCTGTCTCAGCTCATACGCGCACATCAGCCCTGCTGGCCCAGAGCCGACAATCGCTACTCTCTCTGAACGATTGACCTGGGGCTGCGGGAGCTTATAGTCTGGGAAGAGATCGGTCACAAAGCGTTTCAACGCTGGGATATTGAGCGGCTCATCTACGTTCGCTCGAGTACAGTTGACGGTGCACGGGTGGGTGCAGATGCGCCCGCAGATCGCGGGCAGCGGGTTCTCTCGCAGAATCACGTCGAGGGCTTCTTTGAATTTGCCGTGCGCGATGAGCGTGATATACCCTTGAGCGTTCTGATGGATCGAGCACGCGGCTTGGCACGGAGGAGTGCCCCGTCGGGAGATCGTGAACACATTGGGCACGGCTTGCGGGAACGGTCTGTAGATAGCTTTGCGCATCCCCAGCCCCTCGTCGAACTCCGAGGGCACGCTGACAGGGCAAACGTCAGCGCACAACGCGCAGCCCGTGCAGACATCTTCGTTGACGTAGCGCGCCTTGCGGCGAATCTTCACTTTGAAGTTTCTCAGATCATACGGCTCGACGGACTCGACTTCTGAGTACGTCAAGAGTTCAATATTCGGATGGGCACGGACTTGGGTCATCTTGGGGGTTAAGATACACGCGGCGCAGTCGAGCGTGGGGAAGCACTTGTCAAATTGGGCCATGTGTCCCCCAATCGTCGGCTCGCGCTCGACCAAGTAGACTTTCTTCCCCGCGTCGGCGATCTTGAGCGCCGCTTCGATGCCCGCGATCCCGCCACCGACGATCAAGACATGCGGGTGCACAGGCACGCGCTTCTTCTCCAACGGCTCGTGGAATGCCACGCGGCGCACCGCTGCGGCGATGAGCGCTTTGGCTTTCTCAGTCGCTTGGTGCCCATCGGCGGTCACCCAGCTCACGTGCTCGCGGATATTGGCCATCTGGAAGAAGAACGGGTTCTGCCCGCCTTCCGCCGTCGCGCGCCGAAACGTCATCTCGTGCATGAGCGGCGAGCACGAGGCCACGACGACTCTGTTGACCTTGCCCTCGCGTAGGTCTTGCTGAATCAGCTCTTGCCCTGGGTCGGAGCACATGAACTTGTACTCACGAGCGACGGTGACAAACGGCAGCGTCTGGGCGAACGCCACGACCTCGGAGATATTGACTTTGGCCGCGATGTTGACACCGCAGTGACAGACGTAGACGCCGATCTTGGGCGCGCCGTTGGTCTTAGGCGTGGGCATGGGCACCTCCTCTAGCAGCGGGAAGATGGAAGGGAACGAGGAGCCGATGCAGTCCAAGCCGGCGCTCCGGCACCCCCAACGCCAGCCCCAACAGTTGCGTGAAATAGAGAATGGGGATCTCGATGCGCTCGTTGAACTGTTTGCTCATCTTGTCTTGATAGCACTCTAAATTAAATTGACAGAGGGGGCAGGCGGTCGCCACGACGTCGGCTCCGCGCTTCATGGCTTCTTTCACCAAGATATAGCTGAGCGGTAGGCCGACCTCGGGGAGCGTGCCCATCAAGCTGCCACCGCAGCAGCGCGTCTTCAGCGGCCACTCGACCGTCTCTGCACCCAGCGCGCGCATCAGCCGATCCATCGTCGTGGGATTGACTTGATCGTCGAAGGCTGCGTACGGGCGCACGATCTGGCAGCCGTAGTAGCACGCGACCTTCAGCCCTGTTAAGGGCTGGCGCACACGCTCGGCGATTCTTGGGAGGCCGATCTCGTTGATGAGAAGATCCAGGGGATGCCGCACGTGCACCGTGCGCGCGTAGCGCAGTTGTGCCGCTTGCAGGGCGCTGTCAATGGTGCGGCTTACTTCGGAGTACTCTTCCAAGTAATGCTGGGTCTTGGAGAGCACCAGATAACACCCGCTGCACGGGGCCATCAGGGTGGGGTGGTCGTGAACTTGGCGCTCGGCGAGCGCCAAATTGCGCGCCGCCAGCGCAAACGATTTCATCTCATCTACGGCCATATAGGCCGTCGCCCCGCAGCAGTTCCAATCTTCTAGCTCGTCTACTTCGACGCCGAGCGCGTGAAACGACGCCAAGACCGACTCTTCGTAGGCGCGATTGGTCCCCTTGAGCGAGCAGCCGGGATAGTAAAGATACTTCATGCGCGGGCCACCTCCCTACGACGG
>JANWXV010000027.1:0-2311 GCA_025057405.1 Candidatus Bipolaricaulota bacterium
CGGGGAACCTGGGAGCTGGAGTCTATGTGCTGGAGCAATCGGAATTACAGGCGAGCAAGAATCGCGTGGCCGATCAGAAAGACGCCGGTGGGGATCGCGGGGCAGGAGATGGCTTCTGGTTCCAAGCGGGCAGCAAAGGGAACTTACAAGAGAACACGATTGAGAACAACGCGGGTTGCGGCGTGCGCGGCACGAACAACCCCAACGTCGTCGTGGGAGCGAACAATACGATCCAGAACAACGCCGGCGGCAACACGTGCCCGTAGGAGAACTCTTGCGTCGAGCGCCCCGATAGAGTAATCTAAAGCTCTATGGCGATCTCCAGCGCAAGCAAGCCCAGCGTTGCCACCCAAAAGCTCGCCGAACTCCCCAAAGAGGGCAAGTTTGGGGAGTTCGGCGGGCAGTTCGTCCCGGAAATCTTGATGCCCGCCCTCCGCGCGCTGGAGCACGACTATCTCGCTATCAGAGCACAAGCGCGCTTTTACAACGAATTAAAATCCCTGCGAGCCGATTACTGCGGACGCCCCACCCCGCTCTATTTGGCCCAACGCCTGACCGAGCACGCCGGGGGCGCGCGCATCTTTCTCAAACGAGAAGATTTGCTGCACGGCGGCTCGCATTCCATCAATAATGCTTTAGGGCAGGCGCTGCTCGCCCGCGAGCTCAAGCGCCAACGCATCATCTGCGCCACAGGTTCTGGAGAGCACGGCCTCTCCACAGCCATCGCCTGCGCCCTCGTGGGCCTGCAAGCCGAGATCTACATGGGCGCGGCCGATATAGAGCGCCAAAAGATGACCGTCGAGCAGATGAAGCTCCTGCGCGCGAAAGTACATCCCGTCACGCGGGGGTCTCAAACGTTGAAAGACGCGACCAACGAGGCCCTGCGCGACTGGGTGACGCACGTCAAAGAGACGTACTATCTGATCGGCTCTTCGGTAGGCCCCCATCCCTACCCCATGATCGTACGGGACTTTCAGCGGGTGATCGGGGATGAGATCAAAGGGCAGCTCTTGCGTCGGGAGCAGCGCCTCCCCGATCTGCTGGTAGCGGCCGTAGGGCAGGGAGGAAGCGCCATCGGGACGTTCTTCCCGTTTGTGCAGGACGAGAAAGTACGGTTCTTAGGGGTCGAAGCGGCCGAAGCGGCTTCGTTGACGCAGGGCACGGTGGGGGTGCTCCACGGCGCGAAGACGTATTTATTACAAGATGAACACGGGCAGGTGCAACCGACACGCAGCCTCGCTGCAGAGCTCGACTACGCGGCCGTAGGCCCAGAGCACGCTTTTTACAAAAAGTCAGGGCGTGCTGAATATATCGCCGTCAGCAGCGACGAAGCGTTTGAGGGGTTTCGCCTCTTAGCAGAACTCGAGGGGATTCTCCCGGCGCTGGAGGCCGCCCATGCGATCTACGCTGGCGTCCAGCGCGCTCAGAAACTCAAGCGCGACCAGATCGTCGTGATTACCCTCTCAGGGCGTGGAGAAAAAGACTTGAGACTGTATTATGATCGTCAGCAACTATCTGGCCAAGCGATTTGAAGAGCTGCAGCAGCGCTCGGAAGCCGCGCTGATCGCGTTTCTGATGGTCGGCGATCCCGATCTGCAGCGCACGCTAGAGTATGCGCGCGCTCTGGAGGCCGGCGGTGCAGATGTTTTAGAATTGGGCGTTCCCTTCTCTGATCCCATTGTTGACGGCCCCGTTCTGGAAGAGGCTGCCCAACGCGCTCTGCGCCAGGGCGTCCATCTGCAAGAGGTCTTGCACGTCGTGCGTGAACTCCGCAAAGGCTCAACTATCCCCATCGTTTTGCTGAGCTACTATAACCCCATCTTGCGCGTGGGGGAGGAGTCCTTCGCCCGGCGCTGCAGCGAGGCGAATATAGACGGTGTCATCATTCCCGATCTGCCCATCGAAGAAGCCGCTTCGTGGGTGAATCAAGCGCGCAAGTACGGCTTGGCGCGAATCTTTTATGTGACGCCGGAGACGGACGACGAGCGCGTGAAGAAGATCTGCGAGTGTTCCTCGGGTTTTCTGTATTTGGTGTCGCGCTACGGGACTACGGGGGCGCGGGAGGCGCTGGCCGAGACGGCAATTCCCCTCATCGAGCGGGTACGGCCGCTCCTGCCCAGCGATCTGAAGCTTGCCGTGGGCTTTGGCATCTCAACGCGTCAGCAGATTGAATCGGTCGTGCGCGCCGGAGCCGATGGGGTGATCGTCGCCAGCGCTATCGTCGCCCGAATCGCCGAAGGCATCTCTGCCGAAGCGCTGAGCGCTTATGCCCGCGACCTGAAAGAGGCCACAAAAAGGTAGGGGCGCGATG
>JANWXV010000027.1:2321-7608 GCA_025057405.1 Candidatus Bipolaricaulota bacterium
TGGCCCGCCCCCTTAACGTGCCCAAAAACTGGTGGGGGGGCTATTTAGCGCCCCCACCCCTCCAAGGGCACGATGAATCGCGCCCCTACGGAGGGCATGATTCATCGCGCCCCTACGAGGGCACGATGAATCGCGCCCCTACATATTTTGCCCCACATCCCCCCTACTAACCGCCCCTACGGGCGTGTCCCTATGGTTCCCAATCTCTCAAACAGATAGACGGCGATCAGACCCGTCACTAGGCCGCTCACGAGCGCAAAGAACAACAGCACCGGCAGATAATAGAACAGCCCGCTGATCTGAACGAACAAAAAATAAGCGACAGCCAGTTGGGTCAGATTGTGAGTGACAGCCCCCAAGACGCTCACGCCGACCAAGCCCAGCGGCGGGGTGAGAAATCGCAAGCTCAGAGCGACGACGATGGCGCTGGCCAGCCCTCCCGCCAGACTGAGCAGAGCGCCGGGCGCGAGCGCCGTCCCCGAGATGAAGCTTCCCAAGAGGCTGCGCGCCAGCGCTAAGAGAATCCCATCTTTGTAGCCGAGAAAGAGCATGGTGAAGAGCACCAAGATATTGGAGAGTCCCAGTTTAGCTCCGGGCAAGGGCAGCAACGGGGGGAAAAGCCCTTCGAGCACGTAGAGCACGATCCCTAAAGCCAACAGCGCTGCGAAGAGGATTCTCTTCAGCAGCCAGACTTCGGGCAGCTCGCCGCGGGTGTAGGGGGTCATCGGGAGATCGCGTCAATCCCGGAGTCGCCGGGAATCTCTATGGTAACGCGATTGGGCAAGCAAATGAGAGCTTGGCCGGGCTTGTGAATCCAACCCTGGCGCATGCAGATCTCCTGCGCTCCGGGAGAACGCAGCACCCGCACGCGCCCGCTCTGCACTTGAATAATCGTCTCGCCCGCAGGGCCGGTGATTGTGATCTCTTGGTCTTGCGTGAGCGAGAGCCGCTGGACGATCTGGCCGTCTAAGCGAACAATCGCCCAGCGCCCGGTGGCTTCGGCGGTCTCGTGGAGTAACGGGATCGTCGCTGAGGCTCCCAGCAGAACAAGTGCGATCACGAGATAGTCGCCCCACGTCAAATAGCGGCTTACGGTGCGCCAGAAGGCGCGTAGCGCGTCCATTCGGTGGCTCATAATTATTTCAGCTCCGTCGGGAAGTTCATATTCTTCAGCCCAGACGACACGATGATCCGCCCGTCGGCTGTCACTAAGATACCCTCGACATTGGGCAGACTCTCTATTAGTGCAAGCCCTTGCTGTTCTCCCAGCACAAAGACAGCCGTGCTGAGCGCGTCAGCTTCCATTGCTGTTGAGGCTAGGATCGTCACGCTGATCAGCCCCCGCGCAGGGGCGCCCGTCTTGGGATCCATCAAATGATGATACCGAGTCTTGTCCGGCTCGTCGGCATAGCGACACGGGAAGATGTTTTTGAGATCATCAGCGAAGAAGCAGCGCTGATAGTCCCCCGACGTCGCCAGCGCTTGATCTCTCCAAATCTCTAAGACCCCAATAATTTTCTGCTCATCGCGGGGATGCTGAACGGCGATGCGAAACGGTCGTCGGTCTTCCCACCATAAGACTCGTCGGGGACGATCATTGAAGACGCGAATATTCCCCCCGGCGTCCACCAAAGCGTTGTCGAGTTCGTAGGCCCGCAGCACGTTGATCACGCGATCCACGATATAGCCCTTGGCGATGCCTCCTAAGTCGATCTCGACGTGCGGGCCACTCAGGCGTCCGGTCTGAGTGAGGGCGTCTATAGAAAAATCGCGCTCGGCCAAAAACGGCTGAAGCTCTTCGCTCGTGGGCACGCGCCCGACGCCGGCGCGATCCCAATCTTGGGTAAACCCCCAGAGATTGACGATCTTTCCCATCGTCGGATCGAACGCGCCGTGGCTCAGCGCACGGAACTGTTGAGCTGCTTCTAAGAGTGCGATGAGATCAGGGGTGAGCTTGACGGACTCTTCTGCCCCACGACGGTTCAGCTCCCCTAGGGGGCCAGGACCCGTGCGGCTCAGTTCGTCGGAGAGTCGGCGCGCCTCGCGCCACGCGGCTTGCAGCGCTGCAGCGACGCGCTCGCGCGCACGCCCTTGGGCTTTGATCCGAAAATACGTGCCCAACAGATACTCTTCTTCTTGTACGACCGAGACTTGCCCTTGAAGATAAATCACTACGAGAGAAAGTCCCAAGAGACCAAAGACGATGAGCTTCCAGATAGAGACGCGGCGGCGCAGCACGAGTTAACCGATCCACTCCTGCGGGATGGTGCTGTAATCTTCGTCCAGGCGAATCTCTCTCACTTCGTCGGCGCTGAGGGCCAGCTCGCGCACGCTCTCCCCATCGTATCTTAAAAGCACGCCCTGCTCTTCATAGACGGCGGTGAGCGGCCGTTCGGGATGAATGCGATTGCGCATGGGATCGGGGTCTTTCACTTTCCTCTTGATGATCGTCTTCAGATTCACCGGCCGTCCCCACATCGCATAGACATTCTTCAGGACTTCTTTAGCTTCTTCCAAGTTCAGCCCGACGCCGTTGTACATATGTAATAAGAGCAGCTCGCCCTTGTTGCCGTAGTTGCCCGTAGCCACTTTGATCATGGGGCGCCCGAGATTAGTATGCTGAAAGAGCAGCTTCTTTTTGACATCATGGAAGTCCCTAGACGTGATGTGATAGGCCCCAGTCTCGGGAATATACTCGTACGTGAAGAGCCGTAACTTCTCGTAGAGTTCTTCGGTGAAGAACTCAGCTAGGAACGTGACGTCGTTGTAGGTGCGGCGCACTTCAAAGATCTTCTCGGTGCCCAGGTTGGCCTTGGTGTCCCATCTCTTTCGCTTCTCCGGGTCTTTGCACAGCTCCCACTCGCGCCCGAAGCGCCCCTTGTCCCAGCGCTCTTTAATATCCTCCCAGATGAGCTTGCCCAACGCATAGGGGTTGACCACCCCCCCGACGAGCACCTTGCTCATCATGTCCGCGTGATCTACGAACTCCTCGGGCGCAGCAAACCCAGACATGAGCTTCGATTGCCAGTAGCTGTTATGATTAATCAAGCCGGCGGCAGCATAACGATGGGAGCCTTCGACCGAGATGTCATAGACGTCAGCGTAGCCGCGCTCCAGAGCGACGATCTCGTCTTCCCATTGCTCTTGCTTGAAGAACCGATGAGCGCTCAGATAGTTTGAGAGGGCTTGACGCTTGCGCGCTAAGCCAAAACCGATCTTCTCGTGAAAGACCCGCGCGGAGCGCCCCGTGATGTGGACGTGCCACGTGCCGTCTCGCTGGCGGCGGCGACGCGACAGCACTCCAAAATTCAACAAGAGCAGTTGAGTATTCTGAGCCAGCGACTCGCTGGTCGTCGAGAGGATAACCCCTTGAGAACCGGCATGGGCATCGCAGTCGAAATAGGCGCGCACGAACGCTGCGACCACCGACGCTGGGGAGCGTAAGATCAGCGGGGGAATCTCCTTCATCGGGGCTGAGCGCCCGATCTTCATGCCAAGATACTTCAGAAAATCTACAAGATTGAGCGAGTAGATCAAGACGCGCCAGCGCCCTCCCTCGCGCTGGAGCTGCCCAGCTAGGCCAAAGAGTCGCTCCCCCAATGCTTGGAAGCGCTGCGCCTGCTCCAAGTCCCCGCTGGTGAACCCAACGACACGCTTGGCTTGGCTGATATGCCCATCCCCAATCAAGTACCCCAGAAATGCGGCCAGCTCTTCGTTCAGAACCGGCGGCATGCGAAGAGCGTGACGCAGTTGCTGCACTCCCCCAGTCGCGGCTTCGTCATACAGAGCCAAGGCTGCTGCTATCTCTGTAGGCTTGCGGACAGCCCACCCACGACGGTAGCGGATCACCGTGTCCACAGAGACGCCCGCTTGCTCTGCTACATCTCTGAGGGTCAGGCGCTGGGAAGGAGTCCAGCGCAGAGATACATACCGAGAGGCCCAGATGCCCAAGCCTGCTCCCACGCGAACCCTGTCCCCCATTTGCACTTCCTCGAGGCGCTTCCAACTCCCATCAGACATCAAGATCTGATGAGTGACGGAACCAGTAAGCACCAAGCCTCGTCGTGTGCGTATCTTAATAATCTCACGGTTGGGAAACTTCGCCCAGTCATAGATCTTTCTTAAGCGCTCTCCGTCGCTGACCCACAGGGGCTTCTGCCGCGTCACGATCTCCTCGATGGGCACAAGCCCGTGATCGGTGAACACGAGCGTGCCCGCGACGACACAGGCCCATCCCTCGTTCATGATCTTCGTCTGCATCTGGGGCACAAAGTAGAGCGACTCTTCTCGAATCATGGCCAGAATATCTTTCTGCCAGTTCTCCAAGCGCCCGTATCTTGCTAAGAACGCCAATATATCTTTCTGGGGCTTGGCCAATTCGGTCTCCTCTTGGAGGCGCTTGAGCTGCTGCTCTTGACGACTCTTGAGCTGAGCGCGGCGTTCTTCGATCCACGAAGGCGGGTTGACAAACCGGTCCATATAGTCGCGCTTCACAGGAATCCGCCTCGGCTCTTGGCCCCTCTCCTCGCCGTTCTGCCCATTCTCGCGCCAGCGGCGCTTGATGAACGGCGCGTACTGATCAATCTCGTATTGAATCGAGAGCGCTTTGTCTATAAACGACTCGACCCGCTCCACGCCGTGCTTGTTCATATACTCTTCGATGCGCTGCGCGTGGGTGTGCATGACTTTGATCATGTCTTTGGGGGTCTTGCTGAACCATCGGTTATTTTTGAAAAAATCGGCGTGGCCGTAGACGTGAATCATGACGCCCTTGTTCTCAACAGGGGTGTTGCTCTCGCGCAAGAACGCGATCGCCGGATCGGTGTTGAGCACTAATTCGTAAGTCCACCACCCCGAATAAGCTGAGCGCTTGCGGAAGTAATCATAGCTCATCCCAAACGACCAATGGGGAAAGCGCTCCGGAAAGCCGTCATAGGCCGAGTACTCGTTCAGTTGGTCGTAGTCCACTACCCCGAAGATGACCGGCGTCGGGTCAAGCCCCACCGACTCCGCCAACCGACGGGCCTCTTTGCGCATCGCCTCCAGCTCGCGCACTTTTTTATTCATAGCTTATCGTCCTTTGCCTAAGAACTCTTTAATAGACTGCAAGATCTCTTCACGACTGGAGATGATAGACGCGACGAAGTTCTCATGATCGTCGAGGCGCTCTTTGAGCTTGACTAAGTGCAAGCCGGGGGAGCGTCGCCCCAGCGTCACTTGCCCGTAGCAGAAGAGATTGGTCTTGGGCAGCAGCTTCTCTTCGAGCAACGGCACGCAAGCGTTCTCG
>JANWXV010000028.1 GCA_025057405.1 Candidatus Bipolaricaulota bacterium
AGAAAACAAGCTAAAACAGGAGCACGAACATGAAAGCCATCGTCATTCGCGAACACGGCGGACCGGAGAAGCTTAAGCTCGAAGAGATCCCCACGCCGGAGATCTCCGAGAACGAAGTGCTCGTGCGCGTCAAGGCCTGCGCGCTCAATCACTTGGACATCTGGGTGCGCCGGGGCATCCCCGGCATCGAGCCGCCCCATATCCCCGGAGCCGACGTCGCCGGCGTCGTCGAGAGGGTCGGCTCGGCCGTGAAAGAGATGACCGTCGGCGAGCGCGTCGTGCTCAATCCCAACTTAAACTGCGGGAAGTGCGAGTACTGCCGCATGGGGGAAGATAGCCTCTGCGTCACGTATGGGATCTTAGGAGAGCACGCCCCCGGCGGCTACGCCGAGTTCGTCAAGGTCCCCGCACGCAACGTCATCAGAATTCCCGAGCACGTCTCGTTCGACGAGGCCGCGGCTGTGCCCCTGACGTTCATGACGGCGTGGCGGATGGTCGTCACCCGAGCGAAAGTTCGTCCCGGCGAGGACGTGCTCGTCTTGGCTGCGGGCAGCGGCGTGGGCAGTGCAGCAATTCAGATCGCAAAACTCTGTGGCGCGCGGGTCATCGCTACCGCCAGCACCGAAGAGAAACTCGCCAAAGCGAAAGAATTGGGTGCAGACATCGTGATCAACTACGCGCAGACCGACTTTGAAAAAGAAGTCTGGAAGCTCACTCACAAGCGCGGCGTGGACGTCGTCGTCGAGAGCGTGGGGCAAGCCACGTGGCAGAAGAGTTTAAGAGCCTTGGCGCGCAACGGGCGCCTAGTCACCTGCGGGGCGACGACAGGCCCTATCGGCGAGACCGATATTCGCTTGGTCTTCTGGAAGCAGCTTCAGATTATCGGCTCGACGATGGGAACAGCCCATGAGCTAGAGACGGTGCTCAAGCTCGTCTGGGCGGGGAAGCTCCGCCCGGTGATCGCACGGCGCTTTCCCCTCGCCGAGGCCGCCCACGCCCAAGCCATGCTGGAAAAGCGCGAGCAATTCGGAAAGTTGCTCTTACACCCCTGAAGAGATAAAATAGAAAGGCCATCGCCGCAGCGGTGGCCTTTCACACCCGGACTGCACCCTCGATAGAGCGTCCTCCTCTGCCGAGGGTGCGCTACTTCTTCTTCTTGGCCGTCTTTTTGGTGGTCTTCTTCGCTGCTTTCTTCTTCGCCGGCATCGGTGGTGTCACCCCCTTCCGTGAGAGAGTTTCTATCTCCAAGCGTTGCTAGCGTTGAAAGAAGTGACCCAAGGGAGTGAAGAGAGAAGTGATCTCAGAGGGAACGTGCAGGATGCACCCAATTGCCCATCAGCAGATGGCCGTTTGCCGCTTCTTATCGCACTTTTCATGTCTGCTGTTCCTCGTTGAATGCACCACCATTACGGAGTATCTAAGATGAGTATAGAGCAAATCTTTTTTGAAGTCAAGAGGGGGCCTTGTAACTGTGATTACTTTGAAACGAGCGGTGATCTTCTCTGAGCCAGAAAAAATCCTACTTTTCGGCGCGTTTGACTTCCCTTCCCCTCTTGAGCTAGACTCAGAGGAGCAGAGCATCCGAGAAGAGTAGTTCGTCCAAGGAGGCAGGCTATGCGAAGATTCTTCTGGATCGGTGTGCTCGTATTCTCCGTTGGGTTCTGGGAAATATCGCTTCGTCCATCACAGTCACCTTCGCCCTCCCTGCGCGTTTACTTCACCAACCCACTCGCGGGCCTGCCCCTCATGAACCGATGGGACGCCCAAGCCAACGGCGTGGATCGCGCTCTCATAGCGCTGATAGATTCAGCAAGACAGACGATCGAGATCGCTCTATATCGTCTCACGATGGAGTCGGTGATCGAAGCGTTGGCGCGGGCGTGTGGGCGGGGCGTGCGCGTGCGCATCGTCAGCGAGAACGAAGAGGCGCTCAGCAACGAGTCTGCGTATCAGCGTCTGCAAGCGCTCTCGTGCGTCGCGCTGCGCACCGATGCGCTGGCTGATCAAAGACACGGGCGGTTTCCCCCGCTCATGCATCATAAGTTCGCGGTCTTCGACCGCAAGACCGTCTGGACGGGATCGCTCAACTGGTCCGAGCGCGAGCTGCTCTACGACGCTAATAATATTATCGTCTTAGACGACACCCGTTTGGCTCAAATCTACACCCAAGAGTTCGAAGAGATGTTCGAGCGCGGGCGCTTCAGCGATGACAAATATAGCGGGCGTGTCTTCACGCGCTTGAATACTTACGATCTCGGAGGCGCTCGCGTTGGAGTTTACTTCACCCCCAGCGGCGCCCCTCAGAAGATCGTCTTGGATGCTATTCAACAAGCCAAGAGAACCATTCAGATCGCGATGTTCGCCTTTACCGACGATCTCATCATGAAAGCCTTGGCTGAGGCGCGCGCCCGCGGCGTCCAGATCGAAGCTGTCTGGGACTATCGCAACTGGGAGCGCTTTGAAGATTCAGAGATAGACGACGCGCTCTCTTTGGGTATAGGAGTCGTAGATGCGCTCCCCGGCTTGGTGCACCATAAGTTTGCGATTATAGATGGGCAAACCGTGATCACGGGTTCGACCAATTGGTCCGACAGCGGCTTCTTCAGGAACGACGAGAATCTGGTGGTCATCCAGAGCGCTCCCATTGCGAATCAGTTCGCGCAGCACTTTAACGCCCTGAAAGAAGATGCTCTCAAGTACGATCGCGATCCGACCCAGCCGCCGCGCGTGACGGTGCGTCATTATAACACCGAAGACGTATTGGTGAGGGTCGAGTGGCGTCCCCATCTGCACGCGCCGATAGACTCTTACGAGCTGTGTCGCGCGACCGCCTCTGGGGGGCCGTGTGAGAAGATCACCGAAAGAATTCCCAGACACCATCGTTATTACGTTGACGAGACGGCTGTAGAAGGGCAGAGCTATTACTATAGAATGCGCGCGCGTTCTGGCCCTAACGCGACAGAGTGGTCGAACGAATTTGTCACAACCGCGCAGATGCTCTACTGCCCGCTTGTGGGAGTAGAGAGCGAGTGCGACTGCGATGACCAACGAGACAACGATGGCGACCGTTCGGTGGATTGTGCCGATCTTGACTGCAAGGCCAAGACCAAGTGTCTTGGCCCGTCGTGGCGCGTGGCGCAGGGCGAGCGCGTCGTTGTGGGCGTCACGCCCAAAGAAGCGCTCGAATCCGAGCGCGAGCGCTATCTGGGCAAGCTCGTGACTACCGAGTTCGTCGTCGCTAACGTGCGCGAAGAGAGCGCGCTCTTTCGCATTCAGTCACACTCAGACTTTCGTCAATCGCTCTCGGTGATCATCTTCAAGAGTCAGGCGCAGCGCTTTAGGAGCGTAGGGATCGAGCTGCCCGGTGCCTATCGCTCCAAGAGAATTCGCGTGACCGGGGAGTTCTCCGAGTTTCAGGGGCAGCCCCAGATCGTCGCGCGCTCGCCTTGGCAGATCGAGATCGTGGGCGAGTGACGCCTTGACGAGCGCATCAGCACAGGCTAAGATAAGAGCAACAGAAGGTGACTCCGATGGCCCAAGTTATCGTGCCGATCAAGTTTACATATCAAGACTATAAGCTCTTGCCCGAAGAGAAACGATGCGAGCTGATCGAAGGGGAGTTCTTTATGTCTCCAGCGCCCAAGCCGTATCACCAGATCGTCTTAGGCCGATTGTACCGAAAATTTCAAGAGTTTTTTGAAGATCGTCATGGGGGAATTGTTCTGTTAGCTCCTACGGATGTCGTCTTCTCCGACGAAGACGTCGTCCAGCCCGATCTGCTGGTCATCGAGCAAGCGCGCTTCAAGATCGTTCAAGACGAGTGTGTGCGCGGCGCCCCCGATCTCATCGTAGAGATTCTCTCTCCCACGACAATCGAGCGCGACCGTGTCATCAAAAAGAAGCTCTACGGTCGCTACGGCGTGCGCGAGTATTGGATCGTAGACCCCGATGCCAAGACCGTCGAGGTGCTGAAGCTCAGCGAAGCGGGCCTAGAGACCGTGCGCGTCTATCCCCAGGGCCTCGAGGTGCAGTCGGTCTTGTGGCCCCAACTGAAAATTCCCCTCAACGCTCTCTTTTAGTCTTTGATCGCTGAAATCGCCGTCTGCTTAGATCTGGATCAGACGCTCGATTATCGCGTTCCTGAAGGGCTGCACTCGCTCGTGAGAGTCGGTCAGCGGGTGCGCGTCCCCGTGCGCGAGCAACGCGACGTGGACGGCTTCATCGTTGCGCTCAAAGAGCGCAGCTCGGTCAGGCTCTTGCGCGAACTCTCGTCCATCGCTGATCTCGATCCCGTCGTCTCCGAGCGCGATCTGCAGCTTGCCCGCTGGATCTCTGAATACTATCTCGCCCCGTTGGGACTGGTGCTCGCCATGATGGCCCCGGCTCTGAGAGTTTCATTCCCGCGCACCGTCTCTTATGTGCGCTCGACGCTCTCGGTGCGCGAGCTGATCGGACAGATCGAGAGCTTACAGAGCCGTGCTCCTCGACAAGCCGCTCTGCTTCGAACGCTGCTCAGCTTGGAGACCCCCACCGTGACGGAGCTTTTAGAGCGCGTCGGCTGTGGGCCTGGCCCGCTCCAAGCCCTTGCCCAAGCGGGGCTGGTTACCATCACGAAGAGGCCGCGCCCGCGCGTAGAGTTCCAAGAACCCCTTAAAAGAGTCGCTCTCACGCCGAGTCAGCAGCGAGCTGTCGAAGCGATAAGAGAGGCCCTCACCCCGGCTGCGCCACCCCTCTCCCGTGATTCACTCACGGGAGAGGGGACGGGGGTGAGGGCCTTCTTGCTCCACGGTGTCAACGGCAGCGGCAAGACCGAAGTCTATCTGCACGCGTGTCAGCAGTGCGTGCAGTCCAACGGCCAAGCGATCGTCCTCGTCCCGGAGATCTCGCTCACCCCGCAACTGATCGCACGCTTTCGTCACTACTTTGGCGACGCGATCGCCGTCTATCACAGCGGGTTGACGGACTCAGAGCGCGCGCGCCAGTGGCACCGTATCGCATCGGGAGAAGCACAGATCGCCATTGGGGTTCGTGCCGCGATCTTCGCCCCCTTTGAACATCTTCGCCTGATTATCATAGACGAAGAGCACGAGAGCACCTACAAACAAGACGATCCCGCTCCCCGATACCATCTGCGCGATGTAGCTCTGCAACGAGCGAATCTGTATAACGCCGTGACCGTGCTGGGCAGCGCTACGCCCGCGATTGAGAGCTACTTTCGCGCTCAGCACCGCGACTACGGTTATCTAGAGCTTCCAGAGCGCGTCGTCCCCAGCGCTCCGCCTGAGATTCAGATTCTCGATTTGGGCAGAGAGAAAAGTCTTGTCAGTCCCCTCTTGCGCGAGAAGATCGCCAAGCGCTTAAAAGCCCAAGAGCAAGTGATCTTGCTGCTCAACCGTCTTGGCTACGCTTCGGCCCTCTGCGCGCGATGCCGAGAGACGCTGCGCTGCCCTCAATGTCAGATCGCTCTGACGTTCTCGCTTCGAGATCAAGTCTTGCGCTGTCGCTACTGCGGCTATACCCAGCGCCATCTGCACTGCCCGCGCTGTCGCGGGCGCGAGCTGATCTACGTCGGCGGCGGGACGGAGCGCCTGGAGCTAGAGCTGCGACGTGCGTTCCCGCACGCGGTCATGAGACGAATGGACTCCGAGAGCGTGCGCCGCGGGGAGCACGCCGCGATCTTGGAACTCTTCCGTCAGGGCCAGATTCAGGTCTTGCTGGGCACGCAGATGATCGGCTTGGGTCTTGACTTTTCCAACGTCACGCTGGTGGGGATCGTCAACGCCGATACGCTCTTAGACTTCCCGGACTTTCGCGCTGGAGAGCGCACGTTTCAGTTGATCTCCCAAGCGGCGGGGCGGGCCGGACGCGGCGAGAAGCCCAGCGAAGTTCTGATCCAGACACGCCATCCAGAGCATCCGGCGATTCAGCTTGCCGCCCGCCAAGACTATCGCGCTTTCTATGAGCTAGAGATCCCAGCGCGCCGCGAGCTAGGCTATCCCCCGTTTACCCAACTGATCGCGGTGACGTTGGAACACCCGAACGAAGCAAAGTCCCAAGAGCAAGCGCGTCTGTTGGCTCAACGACTACAGTCTGAAAGCGTAGAGATTCTTGGGCCGACGCCGGCGGTGCCCGCTCGCTGGCGCGGGCGCTCTCGCTGGGGATTGCTGCTCAAGAGCAAGAGCGACGAGATCAAAACAGCTCTGCGCGCCGCGATCAAAGCGCTGAAATTCAGAGATATTGTCACCATCAACGTAGATCCGCAGCTTTGAAGAGAACCTGAGTAGCGATAGGGGTGAACTCGGCGCGCTCGCGCCACTTCGCATAGATAGCCGCGATCAAGAAGCTGAGCGCCATCAAGCCCGCTCCGATCCCCACCTGCGCCAAGATCACGGCGTCGCCAGACAGCCCCCAATAGCGCGTGCTCCACCACTCTCCCGCAAAGATGCCGATCAGAAACATCGCAGCCGGGATCAGATAGAGCAGCGCCGAGGCTTTCACGATCGCGCGATCGGAGCGCAACTGCAGGCGAACGCGATCCCCCGGAGCCGCCCCGACGGTGTTGAGCGCTTCGATCTCGATCACCGACGTCTGACGGAAGAGCTGGCCCAACATCCCGCGACGCGCTTCGACTTCCTCAGGAGAGCACGCCGTGCTGAGCACGCAGTTGCAGTTCTCGCACGTCCCCGTGCGATAGAGGCGCACGCGCACGCGATCGGCTCTTTGGCCGACGACAATCCCTTCGGCAGAGTTCTTGGCCATCGCTAAAAGTATACCAAATGAGTCCGAGATAGACAAAGATTAGACAAACTCTCCCAGCTCCCGTCGCCGCATCCGTAAGTAGAGCCAGCCCACCGCTCCAATCACAAGCAAGGCCAGCAGCGCCCACACCCACGGGAATTCGTTCGCTCGCCGCTCCAGTCGCTCCACCCGCAACTTGAGATCGTCCAAGAGGGCTTTGCTCTGCTGCAGCTCTTCCGCGGATTGGGAACGCTGACGCAGATCAGCAAGCTCTTGCTCGGCCCTCTGCAAACGCTCTGCGTGCTCACTGATTCTCTTCTCTAACTCCGTGACTTGCTTCAAGAGAAGCTCCATCTGCACACGCAGTTCAGATGGCTCTTTCGGCTCTTGAGCCGAAGCAACGGGAGCATTCGGCGGCTGCGCCGTTGCAGATGGCGTCGTGAGGCCCGTCAGTTTGACCCAACTGCTCTGCGGCAGCCCGTAGGCCGGCGGGCCGCTGAAGCCCTCGCCGCAACTGCCGCTCAGCCAGAGCAAGCGACTTGCTGTATAGAGCGCCCCGGCCGTAGAGAATCTCCCATCGAGCACGCTCCAGCGCTTGCGCTCTTGATCGTAAGCTACGTGGGTGATAAAGACCGGCGCGCGTCCCAGCGAGTCTTCTTCATTGATCTGCAGACGCTCCCCCCAGAACGAAAAGAATCGCGCGTACTCGCCCTTTGCTTCTTCGAGCTTCAGAACGCGAATCACCGCGTTGAACGCCCCGGCGAGATCGCCCAGATCGGTGATCGAGAGTTCGTGCGCTCTTTC